>JANXSH010000927.1 GCA_025356615.1 Planctomycetia bacterium
GACGCGCGAGAGGAACCGCCTGAGCAACGAGCGCGAGAGTTTGGCGCGCTTTGCCCAGCGGTTGAAACGCGAGGTCGAAAGGCTCGAAATCGCCCGTGCGGAGTCGTCGGCGCTCGAGGCGGAATATCGCGACACCATCGATCGAAAGCGACGCCAACATCAAAACCTGAAGGTGCGTCTCCAGAAGGCCGTCGAGCATTGCGGGCGAGCGTGGGAGCGGCCTGTTTCTCCAGATGCCCCCCCGTTCCTGCCTCTGGCCGAGCGCGAGTGTTCGATCCTCTCGCTGGTCAATCTGAAAGGAGGCGTCGGCAAGACGACTCTGAGCCTGAACATTGCCGCCACGTTGGCCGGGCAGGGCAAGCGGGTGCTGCTCGTCGATCTCGACCATCAGCGCTCGCTCAGCCATTTGTGTTTGCGGACGAAGGAGCGAAATCAGGTCAGCAAGAGCGGGAGGGCGCTCCAGCACTTCCTCTTCGACCCGGCCCATCGGACGCCGGCGTTCTTCGATTCCTGCATCGAGCCGGTCAACGGCATCGAGAATTGTTCCATCGTCATCAACAGCGACCCTTCGGAGATAGGCAGCGGGGACGACACGATCGGCCTCGCCAGCGTGGAAGAATTCCTTTGGCTCCAATGGGTGGTCGGCATGGACAAGGCGTGCGACGTGCGTCTGTTCCTGCGCGAGGCGTTGCACAACCCTTTGATCTATCAGAAGTACGACTACATCTTGCTCGATTGTCCGCCTCGGCTGACTACGGGAACCATCAACGCGATCGCCGCGAGCGACTTCCTACTCGTCCCCGTCGAACTCGACGCGATCGCGGGTAGCAATCCGATGCCCCATTTGCTCCGCGAACTGCGTCGGCTTCGGACCCCGGAGCGGTTCCCCCACCTCGCGCTGCTCGGCATCATTGCCAACAAGGTGCAGATGAGCGGGTCTCGCGTCCTCGGCGACCAGGCGACCGTTCTGGCTGGCCTAGCGAAGATCGGCCCGGAGAACTGGGGGAGACCGGTGCCTGTGTTCGACACGTTGGTCAACGACGTGATCGCCTTCTCCAGGGCGGCGAAGGTTCTCGTCACGGAAACGGACTCGGCGGCGGTGGTTCATGCAGACGAAAAGGTCGAGGGGATCTTTCTGAAGTTGGTCGAAGAGTTGAAGGAGAGGATCGCGAATGAAAGTCAGCAACCTGCAACAGTTCGTTCGTAGCCTGGTCGCGCCGATGCAGCAGGCGGGAGCCGCCGGCAAGGTAACGGGCGACCTCGAGCAGGCGGTCGCAGACCTCGAGCCGTTCGCCCAACTCGACGTGTGGCAACTGTCCGAGTTGCTCCGCCAAGCCAAGGAATACCGCGACACGGGCATCCTCCCCGCGCCCAATGGCAAGCGTCCGACGACACGCAAGCCCGCCGCGAAGAAGAACGACCCCGCCGTGTTGCTGGAGCTGGCGCAGAAGGTGCGAGAAATGGAAGAGAGGGCAGCGACGCCCGAATCGACGCGCGAAGAGCTTCGCGCGGGGCTGGATGCGCTGAAACTCGACAAATTGACGAAGGACAACCTCGTCGGCATCGCGCGCGAACTCGGCCGACAGACGACCGCCAAGACGACGAAGGCTCAGGCAGTCGATATCATTCGTCGTGTCGTCCTCGAGCGCAAGGAGATCCTCGAGAGCGCCATTAGTTAGGGTGTTGGTATGAAGCCGGTGAGCGGCTGACCCCACCCCCCAACCCCCTCCCCTAAAAGGGAGGGGGAGCAGGAGGCGGTCTTGCTCCCCCCTCTCCCTGCGGGAGAGGGGGTTGGGGGGGTGAGGTCTTCGCAGCGGCTGACCCCACCCCCCAGCCCCCTCCCCTAAAAGGGAGGGGGAGCAGGAGGGGATGTGCCTCCGTGGAGGATCTGCGTCAGCCATTGACCCTTATTCCAGTGCGACACGACTAGTTTTGTGTATTTTGTGCATTTTGTGCATGCCCACGCCACGGAAAACCTACGCCCTCACTTCGAGGAATCGGGAGATGGCCCAAGGAAGCGAGTGTCATGAAAAGCAATCCCGAGGGTCAGACGAGCAAGAGCCTGCTGGAGCGGCTTCGGCAAGGGTCGGATCAAACGGCGTGGACCGAGTTCGTACACCGCTACGGCCAGCAGATCTACCGCTGGTGCCGAGCGTTCGGCCTACAGGAGGCGGACGCCGAGGACGTGACCCAGACGGTTCTCGTCAAACTGACCGACAAGCTACGCGCCTTCTGCTACGACCCGAGTCGTAGTTTCCGCGCCTACCTCAAGACGCTCACGCAATACGCCTGGTGTGATTTCCTCGAGTTGCACAATCGCCCCGGCGCGGGGACCGGCGATAGTGCAATGGTGCAGACACTCCAGACGGTCCAGGCGCGCGACGATCTGGTGCAGCTCCTCAACGCGGAGTTCGACCAGGAGTTGCTCGAGGAGGCCAGTGAGCGCGTCCGGCTGCGAGTCGAACCGCACACCTGGGAGGCGTTCCGGCTGACCGCCGTGGAGGGTCTGTCCGGTGCCGAGGCCGCCGCCCGCCTTTCCATGAAGGTGGCGACGGTCTTCAAGGCCAAGAGCAAGGTGCAACAGATGCTCCAAGAAGAAGTCGGCCGCACCGAAGACGCCTGAGTCTCCCGATCAAGTACAAGATGCTTCCCGCGCCTGGCCTGAGTGAGGCCGGCGCGATGCGGTCCCGCGCTCGATGGGCGTGGATCGACCGCACACCTTCGCGTCGTCATGCCGCCCACTCGGGCGAGATAATTCTGCCCGGCGCTGTCAGGTTTGCTTATTCGCGGCAGACTCTGTTGTAAGGAAGCCAAGGCCAACCTGGCCCGGCGAAGTGACCCAGGAAACCGGGTCAGCCATCGGCCTTCCCCATGTTCCAACAGACCTGCAATACTGCGAAGGAAGTGTCCAATGAAAAGTTACCTGATCGGTGTCGTGGCGAGCGCGCTGTGCCTGGCGTCCACCGGCGCTCTCCACGCCAGCAAGGGATCCTCTGGATGCCACGCGAAGTCGGGCTGCTACAAGAAGTCGGGCTGCTACCCGAAGCCGACCTGCTACCTGAAGACGACCTGCTACCCGAAGCCGACTTGCTACCCGAAGCCGACTTGCTACCCGAGGCCGACCTGCTACCCGAGGCCGACCTGCTACCCGAAGACGACCTGCTACCCGAAGACGGGCTGCTACCCGAAGACGGGCTGCTACAAGAAGTCGAGCTGCTACAAGAAGCCTGCCTCCTCGCACAAGGGGTGGCACTCGAAGGGAAGTAGCGGCAAGCTCACCGGCCATCGCTAACCTCTGGTCCTGCCCGAAGGCCAGTCACGTCGGAACCTGTCACCAACGAACGGCCCGGCTCCCTCGAGGAGCCGGGTTTTTTTCGTTCTCCAGATCAGGCTGAGCCTTCACTCCCAGTCATTTGCACGATCCGCAAGGCGCGGAACACCCGCTTCGTGCGCGACCTCGAGTGGGGGAGGAGCAGCCGCGCCCGCCCGCCGCATGGTTCGTGGCGTGGCAAGCGGTGCAGGCATACGAGGACTGGAGGAACATGGCCGGTTCGATGACATCCAGTTTGCCCGTGTCGGCCCTGAACTTGTCCCTCACACCCGCGAGATTCGCCAGCCGACACTCGAGTTGCTCCTTGTACGGCCAGGCCGCGTAGCTCGGCGCTCGCTTGACACTCCGATACGCCATCCGAGCCTTCACGATGCTGCCGTTCTTGAGGTGGGCGTCGCCAAGCCCCAGGAAGGTCGCTTCGAGATTGTGAGGAACCAGAGCGCTATTGGAACAGACGGAATCTTTGCGGCCACGCAGCGCCAGGTAGGAGTAGAGTATTGGCCCGACGCGCGGGATCGCGCGAGGCACGCGGAATCCGGCACAGGTGTCGAAGGTGGCCATGTAACCCGCGATCGCCTCGGGATAGCGACAATCCTGGTGGCTCATCAGCGCCGAGAACACCCAGCCCTGGACGAATCCGTTGAAGGCCGGGTCCTTGCGGGTGTCGCTCCGGATCGCCTCGAAGCTCTCCTCCAGAAGCGCTTTGTCTCCCTGAAGGAGTGCCACGTTCGCTATCGCGAGATCGCGGAAGACATCGACGGTGCGTCGGTTCGGATCCAACTCTTTGACGATCTTCAAATGATGCAGGGCCAAATGCGCATGCGGAGCAACGGAGGCGGCCGATCGGTTGGCCCGGCCACGCTCGTGGAATTTCCAGAGGTGGCTCCCCCCGAGCAAGAAGTTGATGGTCGCATCCTGCGGGTGGGCGGCCTGGGCAGCGGTCAAGTGGCCGATCACCTCGTCCACATGCGCATAGTCGTTGCCCTGAAAGACCTTCCAGAAATGGTCGATGGCCTCGCAGGCGTTCGTGCCATCAGGGGGGGGAGGGCACGGCGGTGCGCTGGAATGACAGGGAGCGAGAGGCAGGAGGAGGCAGAGGCCGAGGAGCATCGGAGGGAATAGCTTCCATGCCATGCGTCACCTGCTGTTCGTCTGGAGGGTTCCGAGGGGCGTTCCTGAAGTCGTGCAAATCCCACAATCGACAGGAAAAGGCCGGTAGCGTTGACGATACCGTTCGATCACCTTGCCTTGGTCGTGCTCCCAGGCGTCACCGTCTGCGCAACACTCACAGTCCTGTCGTCGAGTGGACTTTTCGGGAATGCAACACCATCTCGCTATACTACCCCTGGTCTCCGTCGCCAGGGCAAGTTCCCAGGTGGCCGGTGCCCCGTCTGAAACGAAACTCGACCCAGAACCACCAGGGTGTTTCATGAGTCCCTGCCCCGCCCCGGAAGTGCTTCGCGCCATGCTGACCGAGGCCGCCGACGGCCCGACGACCGAGGCGCTGGAAGCGCACGTCGAACACTGCCTGGCCTGCCAGCAGACGTTGGAGGCGTTCTCGGCGAACCCGGCATCGTCCACGCCGAGGGAGGTCCTTCCTCAGCTTCGTCCCACACCGACGAACAGTGAGGGGCGGGAGTTCCTGCGCGGGTTGGCGGAAGGCCGACCGACGGGGTCGTGGCCCGTCCCAGTTAAGTCGCCGTCGCCCGGCCCGGCGATCCAGCCTCCGCCGGACGGCGATCGCTCGAGGCCGCTTATCGGCCCCCTGGTCGCGGCTCCGGGGTCTCGCCGAGTGGGTGACATCGAGTCCCTCCTTCGGAAGCGGCTGCTCTTCATCTCTGTCGTGTGCTGGGTCACGTTCGCCGTCTACGCGGCGTTCTTCGTGCCTATCTTCTTCGAGTTCCTCACGATCTCAGTCTTCGCGCTCATGCTGGCCCTCTCGGCAGGGCTTTCCGCGATCCTGTGGAGCGCCCGCCCGCTCTCCTCGAGGCAACTCCGCTGGGCCGAGGGGATCCTCTTTGCCGCCGCGGTCCTCTTCTTCACCCGATTCCAGATCCTCTTCTTGAGCTGGCAGTGGCGCGAGGGGATGCTGCCGCAGACCGGCGAAGACGGCCCTGTGTTCGTGGCCGATGACCTGCTCGCCTTGTTGCTCATTACGAGAGGCCTGAGCTTTTCTTGGTGCGTCCTCATCCTCGTCTACGGGCTACTGATCCCGAACACCTGGCGGCGCTGTGCCGCCGTCGTGGCGGGGATGGCCCTCTGGCCCATGCTGCTCAACGCCGGAGTTGGATTGGAGGGCAGGCCGGTGGAGAGCCACCTGACCTTCTTGGTCGAGTCCGGCCTCAACCTGGCGATCGCGGCGGCGTTGGCCGTGTACGGCTCGCACCGGATCGAGGTTCTTCGGGAACAGGCCGTCGAGGCGCGCAAGCTGGGCCAGTATCGGTTGAAGCATCGGCTGGGCGGCGGCGGGATGGGGGAGGTGTACCTGGCCGAGCATGTGTTACTGCGCCGGCCCTGCGCCATCAAGTTCATCCGCCCCGATCTGGCGAACGACCCCCAGTTCCTCCGCCGCTTCGAGCGCGAGGTGCAGGCGACCGCCACCTTGAGCCACCCCAACACCGTCGAGGTCTACGACTACGGCCTCGCCGACGACGGCACCTTCTACTACGCCATGGAATACCTGCCCGGCCTGAGCCTGGAGGAGCTGGTCCACCGGCACGGATCTCTGGAGCCGGAACGTGTCGTCCACCTGCTCCGCCAGGTGTGCGGCGCGTTGGGGGAGGCGCACGGCGTCGGCCTGGTCCATCGCGACATCAAGCCGGGCAACGTACTCATCTGCCAGCGCGGCGGGCTGCACGATGTCGCCAAACTGCTCGACTTCGGCCTGGTGCGAACCCCCCACCGGGGCCGGGACGGGTTGACCCAGGTGGGGCTGATCGCCGGGACGCCCGACTACATGTCGCCGGAACAGGCGCGTGGTTCGGCGGACGTGGACGCTCGCAGCGCCATCTACAGCCTGGGGGCACTGGCCTATTTCCTCCTGACGGGCCACCCCCCGTTCGAGCGCGAAACCGCCGTCCAAACTCTGGCGGCCCACCTCGCCGATGAGGTGGCCTCCCCAGCGACACTTCGCGCCGACCTGCCCGCCGACTTGGAGGGGATCGTCCTGCGCTGCCTCGCGAAGACTCCCTCCCTGCGTTACCAGAGTGCCGGGGAGGTCGAGAGTGCCCTGACCGAATGCGCGTGTGCCTGCCAATGGACGCCCCAGAGGGCCGCAGGCTGGTGGCGAGAACACCCGGCCGAAGAAGGCTCGGGGGTGGCGGTCGGCGAGGCGACCGCCGTGTATGCGCGGCAGAAGACCTGACACGACGATGCCATTTCCCCTCCCGCTAGGGGCCGTCTCTCGCTACCTTGAAGGGGTACACTTTCCCGGACAGGAACGCGAGACGATCGATGAAACGCATGACCAGCGGCGGCGGGTTCGCCGCACTCCGATACACCCTCCGCATGGCCCGCCGGGTCGGCTTCTGGCGGCTCTGGCAGGCCATGCGCTCCAAGAACACCTGCAAGACGTGCGCGCTGGGCATGGGCGGCCAGCAGGGCGGCATGCGCAACGAGGCGGGCCACTGGCCCGAGGTGTGCAAGAAGTCGCTCCAGGCGATGGTCGGCGACATGCAGAAGGGGCTGGAGCCGGCGTTCTTCGCGAAATACTCCATCGCCCAACTCCGCCGGCTTTCGCCGCGCGAACTCGAGTGGTGCGGCCGGCTCACCTCGCCCCTCTACGCCGGGCCGACCGACTCGCACTACCGCGTCGTCGAGTGGGACTTCGCCCTCGATCGGCTGGCGAAGCAGCTCCGCGAGGTCGCGCCGGATCGGCACTTCTTCTACGCCTCGGGCCGGTCGTCCAACGAGGCCGGGTTCCTCCTCCAACTCTTCGCCCGCCTCTGGGGCACGAACTACGTCAACAACTGCTCCTTCTACTGCCATCAAGCGTCCGGCGTCGGCCTCACGCAATCGGTCGGCAGTAGCACGGCGACCATCTCGCTCGACGACCTCGAGAAGACCGACCTGTTCTTCCTGATCGGCGGCAACCCCGCGAGCAACCACCCCCGGTTGATGACGACGCTCAAGAACATCCGCCGACGCGGCGGGCACGTCATCGTCATCAACCCCGTCCGTGAACTCGGCCTCGTCAACTTCAGCGTGCCGAGCGACGTGTGGTCGATGCTGTTCGGCACCAAGATCGCGAGCCTCTACGTCCAGCCACACATCGGCGGGGACATCGCGCTTCTGTCCGGCGTCGCCCGGCTCTTGCTCGAGCGCGGGGCGGTCGATTCGGCCTTCATCGAGGGCGCGACGGAAGGTTTCGCCGAGTTCCGAGAGCGTGTCCTGGCGCTCTCGTGGGCCGACATCGAGACGCAGTCCGGCGTCCCGCGCGTGACCATCGAGCGGATCGCGACGATGTATCAAGACGCGAAGTCGGCGGTCTTCGGCTGGACGATGGGCATCACGCACCACGAACACGGCGTCGAGAACGTCCGCGCCATCGTGAACCTCGCCCTGTTGCGCGGCATGGTGGGCCGACCCAAGGCGGGGCTGATGCCGATTCGCGGGCACAGCAACGTGCAGGGCATGGGCTCGATGGGCGTCGCGCCGTCACTCAAGCAGGACGTGCTGGACAACCTCGAAAAGCACCTCGGCATAGCCCTCCCGCGCACGCCGGGTCTCGACACGATGGCCTGCATGCGCGAGGCTCATGAGGGTCGGATGCACTCGGCCCTGTGCTTGGGGGGCAACCTCTTCGGCGCGAACCCGGACGCGAACTTCGCGCGCGAGGCGATCGAGAAGCTCGACCTGATCGCGTACATGAGTACGACGCTCAACACGACGCACGCCTGGGGCCGGGCGCGCGAGACGCTGATCCTGCCCGTGGCCGCGCGCGACGAGGAGCCGCAGGCGACGACGCAGGAGTCGATGTTCAACTACGTCCGCCTGTCCGACGGCGGACCGCCGCGCCTGATCGGCCCGCGCACGGAGGTGGACCTCATCACCGCGCTGGCGGACCGCGTCCAGGGCGAGCAAGCCCCGGTGCGCTGGCGCGAACTGTCGCAGTTGTGCCACCTCCGGGAGATGATCGCGCGCGTCATCCCCGGCTTCGAGCAGCTCGCGGAGATCGACCGCACGCGCCAGGAGTTCACCATCGCCGGCCGGGTCCGCCACGAGCCGCACTTCCACACCCCCTCGGGCAAGGCGCACTTCGCGGCGCTCGGCATGCCGGAGTTGCCGCGCGACGAGCGCCAGCTGCGCATGATGACCATCCGCAGCGAGGGGCAGTTCAACACGGTCGTCTACGAGGAGGAAGACATCTATCGCGGCCAGGAGCGCCGCGACATCATCCTCATGGCCCAGTCCGACATCGACCGGCTCGGCCTCGCGGTCGATCAGCGCGTGCGCGTCAGCAGCGAGGCGGGGGCGATGGAGGGGATCCTCGTCCGGGCGCACGACATCCGCGCGGGCAACGCGATGATGTATTACCCCGAGGCGAACGTCCTCGTGCCGACGCGGACCGACCCGCAGTCGAAGACGCCGGCGTTCAAGTCGGTGCTGATCCGCGTCGATCCGGTCGCGCTCCCGGCGGAGATTCCGGGGCGACGGCAGCCGCTGGCGCTAGTGCGGTCGTAAACGAGTGCTCCCCTCCCCCCTGTACGGCTTTGCAACGTAACCCTGAAATGAAACTTCATTTGGGTCGGAGGTGCCGATCAGGAAACTAGCACCTCCACCTTCTTCTGTTTCTCAACAGGTTTCACCTGCGGCCTCGCCTTGACAGGTTCTCCGCTACCCGCAGGAACTCCTTCGTCCAGATCCTCGAAGCTGCCCCCAACGGCGAAGAGATACCTAGCCAGAAGGTCGAGCGTGACATCCGCCGAGCCAGCCTCGATCTTGGCGATACGAGATTGGCTGGACTTGATCCTCTTGGCCACTTCGTGCTGTGTCAATTCGCCGACCTCCCTCAGCCGCCTGCCGGTCTTTCGGGCACGGTACTTCAACTCGATGAGTTGGGCTTCCCAGTCTTCGAGGCCTAGAAAATCCTGAACGGTCCCGATCCGGAAACCGGCACTCTCCAGAGCTTGACGTTCTGCGGCGTTCATGATTTCTCCTTTTTCGCGGCGGCCTTCATCGCTGCGATGTAGTTTCCGAACCGCGTCTGACACGTCTTGATGACCCGGTTGGGTGTCTTCCGCGTCGTCTTGTTGAAGACTTCGAGGATCACAACCGCCTTCTCGTGGAGGTGGTAGAAGATCCGCCACTCCTTCGTCTCGTCCTTCACCCGGAGTTCGTGGCAATTCGCCCCGATATCCGGCATCGGTTGCGATTGTGGCATGCCGATAGACTCACCCCCCTGTAGCCGGCGCAGGAGGTAGCCGGCCTCGCTTCTTGCTTCCGCAGAGAACGGCGGGGTCTTGATCTCGCCATGTAACCAGACCAGGGGCTTATCTTCGTCGTCCACGTCTATACTTTATGTCGTCTCTGACATACAGTCAAGGTGATTATTTCTTGGAAAGTGCCTTTTTTTGTCGGCGAGTGTCAGTCGTCATTCGCCGGCCCCGTCGTCGGGCGGTTTCCGTTGTTCTACCGGAATCGCCGCTGGCGATTCGGGGCTGGACATCCGGCGCGGCCGGTCCCAATACGGACTCTTGCACTTGGGGCAGACACGCGGCTGCCGTTCGGCGACCTGGCGTGACGACTACGAAGGGGACCGCGAGTGCATCACTCGCGGCCCCCTGGCTTTCATATCCCCGCCGACTCTCGTACAATGATTCCCACGGTCAAGAACTCGGGGAATTTTCGCCGGGGTCGGCGGGGTCCGGCATACAGGGAGAGTAGCCCAAGCTCGCCTGACGGAGGAACGCGCATGTGCAGGTATTGGCTGAAGATGATCGGCACCAAGGATCAACCCTGCCGGGAAGAGTACGTTCACGCTTACGTCAACTCTCGGGGCAAGAACCGGATGACCCGGATGCAGGAGGGCGACATGATGATCCTCTACGCCGTCGGGAGGAGGAACCCGCTCTACGCGGTCGCCCGCGTCACGGCCCCGTACCACGGCAGCGGGAATCCCGACTGGCCCCATCAAGTGGACATCGCCTACGTCACCCGCTTACCCGTGGGCGAGGGCGTGAGGATCGAAGACGCCGGCTTCCAGCCGACCCGCATGGGGGCAGTCAAACGGGGCAGCTCCTACATCGAACTCGACCAAGCCGAGTACGAGCAGGCGGCACGGTTGCTGGGTGAGGCACGGTTGCTGCGCGAAGGGGGTGGCGCGACGGTGGTCTGAAACGAAACTCAGCACCCTGTAACGTAACGGGGTTTCGTTACAGGGTTACGTTGGAAAGCCACTCAGGGGAAGAGGCGTCGGGGTGAGGGGGTTCAGGCTATGCCACGGAAGACCCCCTTTCCCCTGAGTAGAGGGGCGAGGGGGACCGGGAATGATACTCCCACGCGCTAGGCGGCGGCGCGCTCGACGCGCTGACGGAGCGGTTCGGGGACCGCGTGAAGTTTGGAGGCGGCCTCGCGTGCCAGCCTGGCGTCGATGGCCTCGAGGCGCGGCGTCAGGCCCTGGCCGTTGGCGATCTGGATCGCCAGACCTGGGCGGGCGTTCGCCTCGAGCAACATGGGGCCGGCGTCGGCATCGATCACGACATCGACGCCGATGTAGCCCAGGCCGACGGCCTCGCTGGCGCGGCGCGACAGGCGGATGACCTCGTCCCAATAGGGGACGCGCATGCCGACGACGGGTCGGCCCGTGTCGGGATGGCACTCGACGAGGCGGTTGCGCTGGACGGCGTGGTGGGTGACGCCGGTCTCGAGGTCGATCCCCGTGCCGATGCCGCCCTGGTGCAAGTTGGCGCGGCCGTTGGACTCCTTCGTAGGAAGGCGGAGCATCGCCATCGCGGGCTGGTTGCGGTACAGGATGACGCGCACGTCGGGGATGCCCTTGTAGGTGATCGAGGCGAACGCGGGATGCAGCCGGATGCGCTGTTGGATCAGCGCCGAGTCGGGCTGTCCGCCGAGCGAATACATCCCCGAGAGGATGTCCGAGAGGTGCTGCCGGAGGTCGTCGAGTCGGACGAGGTCGCCGTTGTGTCGGCGGAAGCCCTTCTCGTCGCGCCCCGTCAGGACGAGGACGCCGCGCCCCGCCGACCCCCGGTTGGGCTTCACGACGAAGTCCCCGCGATCACCGAGTACCTCGCCGAGCTGCCGCAGCGTGCCGAACGAGTCGATCTCGGCGTAGACCTCCGGCGTCGGCACGCCGATCTGCCCGCAGAGCCGGTGCATGCGCATCTTGTCATCGACGATCGGGAACTTGGAGCGCGGGTTGTGGTCGAGGATGCACGCGGCATTGCGGCGGTTCATCCCGAGGACGCCCATCTCGCGCAACCGCCTCGCCGCCGTGAAGATCCAAAACATGCCACGCCTCCTGATACCGTAGGGTGGGTCGAGCGGAGCGAGGCCCACGCGGAGGGGGGGATGTCACCCATGATCTCTTGGCGAATCGGAGAGAAGGGCGATGTCGCCCCTCCGCGTGGGCC
>JANXSH010000931.1 GCA_025356615.1 Planctomycetia bacterium
AGCGCGTGCGGCACACACGCCACACGTCACACACCGCACTCCACACACCCATTCAAGCCAACCACCCCACCCCACCCCCTCTCCCCTCCTTCTCGAAAAAATCCGCGCCTCCCCCATTGCCCCCTTGCTCGCTCGACTCTATCATCACTCCTGACACCCCTGGTGGGTATCTTATCCAGAGTGGCTGAGGGAATAGGCCCTTCGAAGCCACAGCAACCGGTTCGGGAATGCGTCCGCGCTTCCCGAATGCTGGTGCTAAATCCTGCCCGTACTACCTGGCGACGTGATCGCGAGGAGAACGGGAGAGATAAGACAGAGCGACTGCTTCGCTTCTTCTTCTCTTTGGTCGCCACCTCCGGCGACCGACTCCCCTGGACGATACGCACCTCCGGTAACCACACCCGTGGCTACGCAGCGCCTGATCCGCGCTGTCTCACACTGGAGGATGATCGCGTGGCCTCTTTTGTCCGTGGACTCAAGTGCCGACTGTGCGGGGCGAAGTATCCCGTCAGCCCGGCCAACTCTTGCTCCGAAGATTACGGCCCGCTCGAGGTCGATTACGACTACGAATCGATCGGCGAGGCGCTGACCCGCGAAAAGATCGAGATGCGCCCCCACACGATGTGGCGCTATCAGGAACTCCTCCCGCTCGACAACGAGCCGACCGTCGGCCTCAAGGTCGGCGGTACGCCCCTCATCAAGGCCGACCGCCTCGCCGACGAACTCGGCGTCGAAAACCTCTGGATCAAGAACGACGCCGTCAACTTCCCGACGCTCTCGTTCAAGGATCGCGTCGTCGCCGTGGCCTTGGGCAAGGCCAAGGAGTTCGGCTTCGACACCGTCGGCTGCGCCTCGACGGGCAACCTGGCGAACAGCGTCGCGGCCAACGCCGCCGCCGCCGGGCTGAAGAGCTACATCCTCGTCCCCTCCGACCTGGAGAAGACGAAGATCCTCAACACGAGCGTCTACGGGGCGACGGTCGTCGCCGTGCGCGGCACCTACGACGAGGTGAATCGCCTCTGCCAGCAGATCGCCGACCGCTACGGCTGGGGTCTCGTCAACATCAACCTCCGCCCGTTCTATGCCGAGGGGTCGAAGACGTTCGGCTACGAGATCGCCGAGGATCTCGGCTGGCGTCTGCCGCAACACGTCGTCTGCCCGATGGCGGGCGGCAGCCTGATCGGCAAGATCGCCAAGGCGTTCGACGAGTTCGGCAAGCTCGGCTTCGTGACGCCTCGTCCGGTCAAGTTCCACGGAGCGCAGGCGACGGGGTGCAACCCGATCAGCCACGCCGTCAAGGCGGGCCTGGAGACGCACCGCCCCGTGCGGAAGCCGAACACGATCGCGAAATCGCTCGCCATCGGCGACCCGGCCGACGGCTACTTCGCGAGCCAGCTCATCCGCGAGTCCGGCGGCTGGGCCGAGGACGTGTCCGACGACGAGATCCGCGAGTGCATGTCGCTCCTGGCCCGCACCGAGGGCATCTTCGCGGAGACCGCCGGCGGCGTCACGCTCGCGGTCACGCGCAAGCTCATCGAACAGGGCCGCATCCCGCGCGACGAGGAGATCGTCCTCTGCGTCACCGGCAACGGCCTCAAGACGCTGGACGCCGTCGCCGACGTCGTCGAGAAGCCGGCGCTCATCGACCCGGTGATGAGCGAGTTCGTGGCGCTGTTGGAGCCGAGGCGAGAGGCGGTGTTGGTGTAGCACGCGACACGAGGTATACCGAGGAGGCGCTATGTCGAACCCTGTTCAGGCTGCCGGAGGTGACAACATCATCGGCAGCGTCAACCGCCGCGAGGTTGCGGCGGCTCTTCGCGCTGAGGGGTTTACTTTTGCGGCCATCGGGCAGCGCCTGGGCGTGACCCCGGAACGGGCGAGGCAACTAATGCTTCCGCTGCGGCGAGCCGAGGGGTGCCGGACGTGCGGTCGACCAATTCCGCACGGCGGATCTTACTGCCAAGTGACCTGTCGGCCATCCTATTATCATCCCACGGGCAAACCGCGTGGCCGGCCCAGGCTTCATGAGAAGGTGGCGGGCGAACCAAGGGAAGTAATCAGCCAGCCAGCCCGTGCGGCGCGGCTGCAACGCATCGCGCAACTGGTGCGTGATGGCAAAACGCTGTTCGAGATCAAGGACGGCGAACGAGTTTCGACCGGTACGATTCGCCGTGCCTGCAAGGGGGCTGGACTCTTGTGTCCATCCGTCTCGGGCAGGCACTGTAGACCGCGAACCAACCTTCCAGCCCGTTCCCGAGCAAAAACTTCGTCATCCCCACGAACGAGCAAGGCGAAGGGGCGAACCACGAAGGGGGGTCGCTGAAATGGATAGAACGATGAAGGCTCCTCCTAGCAGGCCGACTCGAGACGCTCCCTGCCTTGCAGGGATGAGAACCAAGAGCCGTCGTCACCTTCGGGGGAATAGGGGGCAGATCCTTCGAAACAGCGCGTTACCCGCAGAGCCTGGTAAGGAGGTCGACGAAATCGCTATCATACCTGAACTCCCCGCGCACTCGTTCCCCCCGACGAGGGCTTTTTCGCCTGGCGGGTCAATCTCTCCATGAGGTCGCGATTATGTCGCTGGTAACATGCATCTTCTGCAAGACGACCACGGACGCGACAGAGTCGGCGGGCTACTGCGACGGCTGCGGGCGGAAATTGCCCACGACATCGCAATATCAAACGAAGCGAAGCATGACGCGGGCCGTGGGGGAAGATCCGGGGTTGGACGCCAAGAAGGGCGGGCCGCGCGAGATGCTCTTGCTCGCCGCGATAGCCCACCTCTTCGCGGGCGGGTTGTTCCTGGTGGCGGGGCCGTCGCTGTTTTCCAATGTGCCCGTGTATTTTCTGCCACAGGTCATGAAATGGACCTTGATCCCGACACTATTCGTCGGCTCACTGATGCTGGTCGCGAATCGAACCCCGAGAGGCTGTTTCCTGTCGGCCCTATTGGCGGCGTATGCCTGGGTCGGGGTGACGTTCTATCTCGATGCGGAGTTCGCCACGCGGTGGCTGTTCGTGCAGGGGATCTTGCTGGTCATCCTCCACTACGCCTTGTTCCTGAGTTTTCGACCGGCGCGATGATGTTTCCCCTTGGAGATCGACGATGGCTGTGAAGATCCAGATCCCGCCCCCCATGCGGCAACACACCGAGGGCAAGGCGACCGTCGAGGCCGAGGGGGCGAACGTCAAGGCGGTCCTCGACCAGCTCGGGGCGACGTACCCCGGCATCACCGGGCGGCTCTTCGACGGCACCACGCTCCGCCGATTCATCAACGTGTACCTCCAGAACGAGGACATCCGCTATCTCGACGGCCTCGACACGAAGGTCAAGGACGGTGACGAGTTGGCCATCATCCCCGCTGTCGCCGGAGGCTGAAATGAACGACGAGGACGATGAGGACGTGCCCGAAGGCGCGGCGGTGTTCCCCGAGATCCCCGAGGAACTCGGCGTGCATCCGCTGTTGCTCGCGGCCCTGCATGCGACGGTGTTCTTCGTCGGCTCCACCAAAGAGGTCGTCAACCCCGGTGCCGCCGACGAGGTTCTCGGGCGGATCGAGACGTATTTGCAACGCCTCGAGGGCAACGACCTGCGGCGCGTCGAAGAAGACATGGTCTGCTTGATAACTTACGCGCGGTCCGAGAAGTGGGACCGTGGGTTGATCCAGGCATTGAAAACGTTCCTGTCGGACATGGGCGTATCATCGGAAAGCGAAGAGTAGGTGCCGCGAGCCGAGCGGCATTGCAAACTCAGAGCGTGTGAAGGAATTAGGCGAGCCGGGAGCGTTAGCGACCGGAGTAATCGCCACGAACCTCCGGTCGCTTACCAGTAGTTTCAAGGATCACGGGAAGGCGAAGCGAAGACCCCACCCCCCAGCCCCCTCCCCTAAAAGGGAGGGGGAGCAATACCGGATCAGAGGGAGACTTCACGCCAAAAGATATGCCTCTGGCTCCCCCTC
>JANXSH010000955.1 GCA_025356615.1 Planctomycetia bacterium
GAACCGCTCGGCGAGCCGTCTCCGGCGTTCGTGGACGACCGCGCTGGCGATCATCCCGTCTTGCTGGGCCGTCAGCGTGGGGCCGTGCTTTCGCCGGACGCCGTCCTCCAGGTGGCGACGCCAGCGCGTCAGGTCGCGTTGCAGCTTGCTCATCCCTTTCGGCAGTCGCGAATGGGCGAGGCCGTGGGCCAGCCCGGACGACATGCTCGCCTTATTCCCCTTGGCGAACTGGCCTTTCGTCGTGCGGTCGCGTGAGTCTGGCATGGCTGATTCCTCCCCTCGATTTCGGTTCCTTGTACACCACGGCTCGCCGTCGTTTCGTTGGACCTCCCGGCGGCCGAGCGGCGAGAGAGCAAGCGGGATGGGCGGTTCGGGGCTTAGTCGAGCCTAACAAGCCATCGTAGGCTGTCCTTGGTCGATTCAGCGGGTCCAAGAGCCGATGAGCTTCCGCCCCGATCTACCCCCCCCTCTAGGATCGCGTAGGATCGCTCAGGACGCCTTCCGTGCCTTCTTCAGGGCCAACGGCCCCTCCTCCCTATCGAATCGCTTGGCGAGCCTATTACCGCCTGCGGATCGCCAGCCCGGTTGGAGGAGGAAGCACTCCTCGCAGACGCCCTGGTAGGACCGCAGGGGTGCCTTCCCGCATTGGGGACAAGGCAGATCTCCCGAGCCGCTCATCTGGTCGTTCATCGGAGTGTCCCTTTCTGGTCGGGGCCGTCTTGGGGTTCCTGGAGTTGCTCGATCAACTCGCACTTGAGACCCCAGGCGCGCAGGAGGTTCTTGAGGGCGTGCCTCAGCCGGATCGGGTCCGGGGCGGCTCCCTCCTCGGGTAAAGCGCGGATCGTCAGACGATACCTCGTCCCCTTGGCGGTCATGATCGCTCCTTCTGGCGGAGCGCGAAGGCCAGCACACGTTCGATGTCCTTGCTCCGGCCGGTGGTCTCGTAGTAGGTGCCGGGGTTGTGTGAGGACGCCCTCGGGTCGGTGGAGAGGATGCCGGTCCGTGGGTGCCACGTCACCAGGAGCTTGACCGGGTCGAGCGACCAGAACATCACGCGCGGCTTAGTCGTCTCGTCCCCGATAACCCCGATGTGGACGCCGAGGGCCTTCGCCCTCCGGCGGAGGCCCCGAGTCACTGTCGCGGTAGCTGTCATGGTCCTGGCTCCTTTTTGCGATCCGCACGAAGTGTAATCTTGTACACTTCGTGCAAAGTGGGAAGATAGAAGTAGGTGCTGGCCTTGCCGGTCTGATTCGACCCCTTTTCCACCAGTCGCAGGACGCCCCGTCGGACGAGCGTTCGGAGAATCTGACCGCCGACCCACAGCCCTTTGCCGAGGAGCCCGCCCGCGATTTCGCCGCTGAGGTAGAAGGGCTTGTCCCCGTGGTGGCGTTGGAGGACGGCGCAGACGCGGATGATCGTCTGCGTGCCGAGGGGACAGCCCGCCTCATCGACCGGCAGGGCCTCGGCCTGCGACCTCCGGAGTACGTCGGGCCAGTCGATGCCTCCGGCGAACTGGACCCTCTCGAATGCGCCGTGGAACTCCGCGAAGCTCAGGTCGTCGTCGTTGGTGAGGACGACGTGCTTCGCATCCGCCCACCACAGCCAGAACGCCGCATCCCGTTCCCGAGGCCCCCACTCGCCAGGCAGGCCCTTCACCGCCTGGGCGTAGTCGAAGATCCGGCGGTGCCGCTGGCCGCCACCCGTCGGCTGGTGGAGCTTCGCCAGGAACTCCAGGTCGGGATGCTGCCCCCCCGAATAGTCTACCTCGCAGGGTGCAATACTAGAGAGCCTAGAGGTTTCAGACACTCCAGGAGATGTGTTGGAAGGGTTTTGAGGTTTTTGGGGAGTTTCTTGGAAACTAGAAGCGTCCTGGATCTCGGAACGAACTCGTGCCTTTCTCGGAAGAACGTCCTCCGCCGGAAGTGCGAGCCCTTCGGAGACCGGATCGTCCAGCCACGGA
Organism: Planctomycetia bacterium; assembly: GCA_025356615.1. GTDB lineage: Bacteria > Planctomycetota > Planctomycetia > Gemmatales > Gemmataceae > JANXSH01. The sequence continues at coordinate 1,961 of JANXSH010000955.1, forward strand.
ATTCCGTTGGAAGGCTCGATGATCCAGGCGTAGCCGCCGCCGTCGGGGTGCGCCGACGGCGGAGCGAGGGTGTAGCCGCCACCGGCGCGGACCTCGCCGTCGCCGCACTTCCGCACGCAGTCGGGCAGGTCGGCTCGGTAGTAGACGTGCGCCCCCTTGCGCGTCTTGACGGTGGGCAGTTCCTTGGCGAGCGTGGGGTGCGACGCGGCCCACTCGTCGTAGGCGCTCTGAACGTCGTAGTCGCGGATGCGGAGCCTGTCGCTCACGCCGCCACTGATAAGGGCCAGGCCGGTGACGCTGCGGCGGCTGAACATCTTGCGGAGGTCCGCCACGGTCGGCCTATCGGCCTGGTACTTCTTCCATTGACCGACGGCCTTCTTCTTGGTGACGGGGATGACGCTCCAGCCGTAGCGGTCGGCGTAGTCCAGGGCCGTAGAGAGCAGCCCCGCCACGCCGGAATCTTCATGACGCTTCGCTTGACTGCGATAGCAGCTTCTGCTAGTATTCACCTGGAATCTCCGACTGTTAGTTTTCCGATGAGCCGACACCTTCGCGGGGCGTCGGCTCATCACATTTCAACAACACTTCCGAACGATCTCCGCGACCGCCTTACGCCAGCGGTCCGCCAGCGACTCCGGCACGAACACGAAGCCAGTCGAGGGCCTCTTGCCGACCACCTTCACTAGCTCCTCGAGGTAGGCGTCACGAGCCTTGGTGCCGGAACCGAATGCCATCTCTTCCAGGCTCTCCAGTTGCAGCAGGACTAGGGCCTCCCCCGGCGCGGGGCCACGCTTGCCCATCCCGTGAAGGAGCCGGGCGAGTGCCGGTATGGAGGAAGTGACGTTGACGGTGCCTACGAACGCGATCTGCGGCATAGCGGATACTCCTGGTTGGGTGTGCTGGCGTGCTGGTGTGCTGGTGTAATGTTTCACTCGGACAGCTTGGCGGCGCGGGCCTCGATCTGGGCGAGGAGTTGCTGGCAATCGACGGCGTAGGGCTTTAGGGAGGCCGCGAGTTCGGGCGGGATGCCGGACGGCGAGACGATGGCCTCCCGGTCGATCAACCGGGGCAACGCCTTGTTGCCGACGGCCAGGATGAACCGCGCGCCCCGCGCGAAGCTGGCCTCGACGTACTCCGGCGCGAGGGTGAAGAGGTAGCGGAACACCGCGTCGCAGCACTCGCGATCGACGCCCTTGGCGAACAGGCCGCGCGAGACGACGTAGGCGAGTACCTCCGTCAACGAGTAGAGGCGGGCGGGTCGCCCCTGCCTGTTGGTCCGGAGCTTGTGCCTCGTCTGCAAGCCGAGCCGCGTCTTGGCGTCGGTGATGGTCAATTCGCAAACGCCGACCAGCCCCGCGACCTGTCCGATTTCGAGCAGTTTCATGAGTGCCTCCAAGTCAAGGTTAGACTCTCGTTCATCTTACTCTAAGGCCAAACCAGTGTCAACGAAGAGACCGAACTCAAGTCCTTGCCAGTCAACGACTTGTAATGAGGATTGCAACCGGGGAGGGGGACGGGCAGGGTATTGCAAAGATATTTTGGAAATGTTTTTGATCGCCGGGGAGGAGGATTGGAACGGGTGTAAGGTTTTACTCCGCGCGGGAAGGTGCGGGGGCATTCCAAATATATTTTGATACCGTTGATCGCCGGGCGGAAGGATATTCCCCACCCCCCGCGGGAAGCTTTGATGGCGCGGGGGTCCGCATTTCGGACGAGCCGCGTGGCGTAACCCGTTACCTGCCGCGGAGTTGATTTGCTTCGGGGTCGCGGATTTGTTATGATGATTGCAGTGAATGAAGTCGGGCCGGAAGGGTGCTAGAACACCACCTCCGGCCCTTGTCCCGAGACCCTAGATCGGAGAGCCCCGTGACTACCCGCCATTCTACGCCCACTTCCCCGGCCATCAAGCCCGTCCGCGCCGCCCTCTATTTCCGGATGAGCACGGACAGGCAGGAACACTCGATCGACCGGCAGAAGTCGCAGGTCGAGCCCTACGCCGAGCGGATGGGCTTTCAGGTCGTGCAGACTTACACGGACGAGGGGATCAGCGGGTGGAAGGAGGGCCTCGACCGGCCCGACTTCAGCAGGATGCTCAAGGACGCCCAACTCGGCAAATTCGACGTGATCGTGGTGGACGACATCGACCGCTTCGGGCGGTTCGACCAGATCACATACGGGTACATCGTCGAGCCGCTGCGCAGGCGCGGCGTCACGCTGCGGACCGTCCGGGACGGCCTGATCGATTGGGTAAACTCCACCCCCATGCTCGTCGAGTCGATCAAGATGGGGAGCCGCAAGGACGAGTCCGCCACCCTATCCCGGCGCGTCGCGACGCGGGCCATCCAGCTATCGAAAGTCGGGAAGTGGATCAGCGGCACCGCCCCGTATGGCTACGTCCGCCACCCCGACACGGGCAAGCTCGCCATCGGCAGGCTCGAGGATCTCCCCCAGGAGGAGCCGGAGGAGACGCCTGCGGAGGAGGGAGAGAACAAGAAGAAGCGAAAGCCGATCCTCGACGACGAGACCCACGCCAAGCACGTTCGGTTCATGTTCGAGTTCTACGCGACCAAGGACGTGAGCGTCAGGGGCGTCCTGGAGGAGATGCACGAGCGGGGCGTCCGCAGTCCGACGGGTAAAGAGTGGTGGACGCCGATGACCGTCAACAAGGTCTTGAGGAACCGGGCCTACGTCGGCGACCTCGTCTGGAACAAGGCGAGCGCGTCGGCGTTCAACAGCGTCAAGGGGGGCCAGGTCATCCCGCAAGGGGACAGGACGGGGAAGTGGAGGAGGAACGAGGAGGACCAATGGGTGATCGTCCCGAACTCGCACCCGGCCATCATCGACCGCGACCTGTTCCTGAAGGTCCAGGCGAAGCTGGCCGGGAACCAGAAGCGGACGACTCCGCTCCCCGACCGGGGGGGCTTCCTGCTCTCCGGCCTGATGACCTGCGGGCACTGCGGCAACCAGATGCACGCGAGGTCGAAGTACCGGGGGGAGGTCCGAACGAGCTACGAGTGCAAGGGGTATTGCCAGTGGGGTCTCAAGGTGTGCAAGCGGAACCGGGTCCGCGAGGATCTACTCGTCAACGGCCTGGTCCGCAAGATCCAACAGGACTACCTCAACCCGGCGAACATGGAGAAGCTGCGGGAGGAGATCAAGCGGCAGGCCGACGCGGAGCGGAAGGAGTCGCCCTCCGAGGCGGCTGGGCTCCGCCGCAAGATCCGCGAACTCGATCAGGAGATCGGCGTCCGCGTCGAGCGCGTCGGCGTCGCCCCGCCCGACATGGCGGCGGACATGTACGAGGTGATCCGCAAGCGGAGGTCGGAGAAGGGCATCCTGGAGCGCCGCCTCCAGGAGGTCGACCGTGGGATCGACGTGGCCGCCGAGGAGAAGGAGATCGTCAGGGCCGAGGCGTACCTCTGGGAGCTTCGTGAGGCCCTCGACCGCTCCGACCCGGCCGAACTCCGGATGGTCCTGCGGGAGATCGTGGGCCGCATCGAACTCTTCTGGGATCACACGCCGCGCGGCCCCCAGACCGTCTGCACGTTCGCCCGAGGTCTGATCTACCTCAAGGGCGACGAGCAGGTCATCAGACTTGTAAACCACGGCTCGCCGTCGGGCCAGGCGTCGGGGCGCGGCGGGTAGACCGTCTTGGCCTTGATGCCGACGAGCGGCCCGTCGCTGACCCGGCGACGCCAGGCGCTCCGCCCCACGGCGGGGAGGTCGTAGTCGTGGCCGAGCGTGACGAGCGGGTTGAGGCGGAACTGGGTGTCGTCCATGCCGCGCGCGACGACGACATCGCCGACGCGATCGACGCTCTCGGTGCTGATCCAGGACACGTCGGAGCGCTCGCCGGGGTTGAGTTCGGTCGGCGACCGCGTGATGAGGGCGTGGCGGTAGGAGTGGTCGTCGTTCGCGGGCAGTCGGCGCAGGATCGCGTCGAGCGCCTGGGCGGCGCGGTCGGGCATCGGGAAGCCGAGCGGGCCTTCGGGGAGGCGGGGCATGGGAGGAGACTCCTGGAGGATTCGAGGCGAGCGGCAACCCCAGCTCCGAGCGCACCTCGTTCACGCTCAGCACGCCGAGGCGGAGGTAGACTTCGCGCTCCTTGAGGTTCAGGTCGCGGTTGCTGGAGACGGGGTCGTCGGCGGCGAGGAAGAGTCGGCCTGTGGGGTCGAACAACGGGACGAGCTGCTCGTTGAGTTTCTCGTCGCGGCGGCGGAGGCGCGGGCGGATGGCCTGGGAGGCGTGTTGCTGCTCGGCGGCCTGGAGGTTGGCGAGGTTCGTGTGGGTCGTGAGGAAGGCGACGGGGACGTGGAAGGCGTTGCAGATGTCCTCGCGCGTCGCGCGGTCGTTGGCGAGGGCGGCGAGGTCGCCCATCGACTGCGACAGGAGTTGCACGCGCAGGGCGGAGTCGGCGACGAGGACTCGGCCCGCGCCGTTGCCGCGAAGCTTCTGGTTCCAGGCGGTCTCGAGGCGCTGGCGCTCGTCCTCGCCGATGGCCTCCTCGGGGCTGATGATCGCGTCCGGCAGGGCGTGATTCTCGAAGCGCGTCCGACGGAAGAACGTCGTGTCGCTCATGAGTTTCGCCTGGTCGTAGCAGGCGCGGAGGGGCGACAGGCCCGCGAGGTACGGCTCGCGCGGGTCGGGGTAGCGGAAGGCGATGATCTGGTCCGGCGAGAAGCGCTCGACGCGGTTGCCGGCGCGGTAGAGGTAGGCATCGACGAGGTGCGGACTGTCCGGCTCGCGGAACGGCGTGACGAGGTGCGACGCGAGCGGCCAGATACGATCGGGGACGCCGAGCGGGCCAGGCTCGAGGAGCCAGTAGGCGCAGCCGATGACCTCCTGGGCGAGCGTCGTCAGCTCCCACAGGTCGAAGGCGTTGTGGACGGGATTGACCTGGGCGAGGAGCGTCAGGAGCGGATGCTCCGTCACCTCCTCGATGTGTTCGACGGCGCGCGTGAACGGCTCCAGGTGCGTGAGGGAACGCAGGCGGTGCAACGCGCTGGGCGCGAGCGATCGCGTCAGGCAGCGCGCGGCGGGCTGGCCTCGGCGCGTCGCGACGTAGAGGCGCGGCGGGTTGGCGGCGCAGACGGCGGCGTTGAGGCTCGCGCAGGTCCACGCGGTGGACTTCAACTCGGCGAGCAGATCCCACGTCGTGGGACCGCGCAACCGGCCGGGGGACGTGACGCCGGACATCGAGGGACTGGGCGACGGGGCCAGCCAGTCGGCCATCCGGGTGAGAACGCGGGCCAAAGAGCGGATCATGACAGCGGCGTCCAAGAGGAGTTATCAGTTGTCAGTTATCAGTTGTCGGAAGGAGATCATTACAGCGGCGTCCACAGGGAGGAGGTGTCCGGGGGGAGATCATCCTTCTGGGAGTCGTCGGGGGCGGGGCCGCGCCGGAAGCGGGCGAGGAACCGGGTGTCGAGACCGGCGACGAGGTAGCGCATGGCGGCGAGGGCGTGGTTATCCCGATCCAAGGGGTTCTCGCCCCGGTCGGCCTCGTGGCCGGAGGGGTAGCGGTAGAGGCCCGCCTCGCGGATCAGGTTGGGGCAGGCCGAGCGGAGGACGCGGAGTCGTCCGGTCTGCAATCGCGCGCCCACGGCGGCGATGCCGGGGCGGATGGCGTTCGTCCCCTTGCGGACGACGAGACCGGCCTGGCGAAAGGCGGCGATCTCGTTCGGGCCGGCAGGGTCGGCCCACCAGGAGGAGGTCGCCAGGAGGCTCAAGGCAGTCGCGTGGTCGGCGAACGTGACGCGCGAGGAGTAGCGCTCGCCAGTGATCCAGAGGACATCATTCGCGTCGAGGGTGCCCCAGAGGGCGGCGAAGGGGTTGCGCCATCCGAAGTCGATGCCTCCGACCGTGCGGCCCGACAGGAGCGGGACGACATCGACGAGGGCGGAGGGGAACTCGGGGTATACCAGACCTTCCAGGGAGGTGAAGGTCGTCTCGTACTCCTGGGCGACCCAGGCGGGGCCGAGGGCGCGGCGCTCCTCCTCGATGAAGGCGGCGGTGATGCGCGGGCAGTCGCGCCAGGTGATCTGGACGCGGTCCCACGGGCCGGTGCCCGACCACTCCTCGTAGAACCAGCCGCGCCGGCCGAACGGCGTCGAGAGTACGACGAGCCGACCCTGACTGACGGCGAGCATGGGGCGGACACTGCGGTAGAGAACGTCGGGGATGCGGGCCGCCTCGTCGAGGACGAGGAGATCGACGCCGCCGAAACTACGGATCGTCTCCTCGCGTCCGGGCAGACACAGGACACGCGAGCCGTTCGCCAGCTCGAGGCGGAGCTGGGTGCGGTAGACCGAGGGCAACGGCCTGCCGAGGGCGTCGTCGGCCTCCAACACCTTGCGGAATATCTCCGCCGACTGGCGCTGCGACGGCGACAGGAGCAAGACGAGCGCGCCGGGCGTGAACAGCGCGGTGTGCAGGGCGAGGGCGCTGACGACCGTAGACTTCCCGGCCTGGCGCGAGCAGCAGAGCATCACCTGGCGCGAGGTTCCGAGGAGGAACGCGCGCTGCCAGGGGTCGGGCCGCATGCCCCGAGCCAGGAGGACGCGCGCGGGGTCGAGGGCGACAGAGAGTAGGGAACTGATGTTCACGGCGGGGAGTCTACTCCGGGGAGGGAGGGATTACCAGAGTCGTTTGGTAGACTTTCGACGCCATCTTAACTTTGGCGATCCCGTCTGATAGGATGGGCGTGGATGGGCACCAAGTCGTCGAGGAGGTCGTCCTTATGCGATGGGTGAAATTCGGAGCGGTGGTGGTGTCGCTCGCGCTGGCCTCCAGCGCGACCGCACAGATGTCGATGGAGGAGGAGGCGGCCCTGCGTCGGGCGGGGGTGAGGACCGACGCGGAGGGGTTGCGGATGTTTTTCCGGTCGCGGACTGTGACCAAGGAGAACACGAAGCAAATCCTTGCCCTGATCGAGAGACTGCGTTCCAAGAGCGCCCAGTTGAGGCAGGAGGCGGCCGACGCCCTGCTCGAGAGCGGGCGAAAAACTGCGCCATTCCTTCGCGAGGCAGTCGAGGGGAAGGATCCGAATATCCGAGATCGGGCCGAAAAGGTACTGAATCGCATCGACATGCGGCCCGAGGTGGATCGAATCCTGACACTGTTGCGTCTCATCCGAGAGCGGAAGACGCCGGGCGCGCTGCCGGTGTTGCTCG
>JANXSH010000992.1 GCA_025356615.1 Planctomycetia bacterium
GTTTCGGATAAACCCCGCGATGGAGGGAAGCGATGACCCCTGCAATCGAAGCGCCCCCGGTGGCGTTCACCGAGGCGAACATCGATCACCGTCACCTACCCGACACGGACGGCAGTATCGTGACCAACGCCACCGAACACAGCCAGAGCATCCTCCTGACGACATCCCTCACGCCGCTGCTCGAAGCCCGGCACCCCGATGGACGATTCTTCGTCGGCGCAGACGTGGGCATCTACTGGCGGCTTACCACGCCCTACCTGAGCGGGTGCAAGTCGCCGGACTGGTACTTCGTGCCCGACGTGCCCGGCATGCTGAACGGCGACTTCCGGCGGTCCTACGTCCTGTGGCAGGAGAGGATCCCGCCCCTGATCGTGATCGAGTACGTCAGCGGCGACGGCAGCGAGGAGCGCGACCGGACGCCGAATACGGGCAAGTTCTGGGTCTACGAGCAGGCCATCCGGGCGAATTACTACGTCATCTACGATTGCCAAATCCCTCTGATCGAGGCCTACCGGCTCGACGGGACTCGGTACGCCCCGATAGCGGCCAACGCGGCGGGGCGGTATCCGATCGCGGACTTGGGGATCGAGTTCGGGCTGCACCGGGCCGTGTTCCACCGAGTGGACCTCGACTGGCTGCGGGCTTGGGACAGCGCCACGGGGGGGATGCTCCCCGAAGCCGACGAACGCACCGACGGGGTGACCAGGCAGCGCGACGCCGAGAGCAAGCGCGCCGACGAGGCGGCCAAACGTGCCGACGATGCGGGCAAGCAGCTAGACGAGGCGACCAAACAGAGAGACGCCGAGAACAAGCGTGCCGAGGAGGCGACCAAACAGAGAGACGCCGAGAGCAAGCGTGCCGAGGAGGCGACGAAGCAGGCGGCGTTGCTGGCTCAGCGCTTGCGTGACCTAGGAATCGACCCGGATGCTTGATCCCGCCGCGCCGATGTGAGGAGAGGAATCATGGCACGCATGATCGTACCGCCGCCGCTGGCGTTTTCCGAAGAGTTCGTCGATCACCGGCATCTACCCGACACGGACGGGAGCATATCGAACAACTCCACCGAGCATTCCCAGAGTTCCATCCTGACCTCGTCCCTGTGGCCGCTCCTCGAAGAGAGGTTGCCAGGGGGGCGGTTCTTCGTTGGTCAGGACGTGGGCATCTACTGGCGACTCACGATGCCGGTCCTCGACGGGTGTAAGTCGCCGGACTGGTATCTCGTGCCCGGAGTACCCGGCATGATAAACGGCACGTTCCGCCGGTCCTACGTCATGTGGAAGGAAAAGGTTTCGCCGCTCCTCGTCGTCGAGTACGTCAGCGGGGACGGCAAGGAGGAGCGCGACCGGACGCCCGACCGAGGAAAGTTCTGGGTCTACGAACAGGCGGTTCGCGCCGCCAACTACGTTATCTACGATTCCCAGATTCCCCTGATCGAAGCCTACCACCTCGACGGAGATCGATACGCGCCGATCGAAGCCAACGCCGCGAGGCGGTATCCGATCGCGGAACTGGGGATCGAATTTGGACTGCGCCGGGCCAGATTCCGAGGCGTAGACCTCGACTGGCTGCGGGTTTGGGACAGCACCACCGAGACGATGGTCCTCGATGTCGAAGAACGCGGGGAAATGTATCGTAAGCAAGCCGACGAGGCGGCCCAACGTGCCGATTCGATCGTCTAGAGCTTGGGAGAGATGAGAATCGACCCGGACGCCTGATCGCCGTGAGCAGCACGCGCGGTTTTATCCTTGCATCTCCTGCCCCGAACGTGCATCATACACTCTATCTCCCACCTGCCCGGCCCGCTCGGAAGCCCCCGCCATGCTGTGGATACCGACCCTCCTGCTCTCGCTCGCTCCTGCTGACGTGGTGCCTGACTACGACAAGGTCGTCAAGCCACTCCTCGAGAGCAAGTGCGTCCGCTGTCACGGCGGCGAGCGCACGCGCGGCGAGCTTGACCTGCGCACCCGCGCGGCCATGCTCAAGGGGGGTGAGAACGGCGCGTCGATCTCGCCCGGCTCCGCCGAGAAGAGCCTGTTGTGGATCCACATCGCCGCCGACCGCATGCCGCCGGGCAAAGAGAAGAAGCTGACGGCCGCGCAGAAGACCACGCTTCGCGCCTGGATCGAGGCCGGGGCCAAGGCTCCCGGTGGCCCCGCGCCGCCCCCTCCGCCCGTCGTCAGCGCGTCGGACCGTGACTTCTGGTCGTTCAAGCCTCCCGTCCGTCCGGCCCTGCCCATACTGAAACACCCAGCGCTCGCGGCCAATCCGATCGATGCGTTCCTCCTCGCCGCGCTCGAGAAGAAGGGCTTGACCTACTCCCCGCCGGCGAGCCGTGGCGTCCTCGCACGCCGCCTCCACTTCGCGCTGACGGGATTACCGCCGACGCCGGAAGAAGCCGCCGCGTTCGTCGGCGATACGCGGCCCGAGGCGACGACTCGCCTCGTCGATCGGCTCCTCGCGCGGCCCGCCTACGGCGAACGCTGGGGCCGACACTGGCTCGATGTCGCGGGCTACGCCGACAGCGAGGGCATCCTCGACGCCGACCACGTCCGCACCCACGCCTGGCGCTACCGCGACTGGGTCGTGAGGGCGCTCAACGCCGACCTGCCGTATGACCGCTTCTTGCAGTTGCAGATCGCCGGCGACGAACTGACCGACTACTGGACGGTGCGGAAGACGGCGAAGAAGTTGCCCCCGGAGGTCGTCGATGGCCTCCTCGCCACGGGCTTCCTACGCTGCGCCTCCGACACGAGTCGCCCCGACTTCGTCAGCATCAAGAACGCCCAGGGATACTACTACCAGACGCTCGAGGACACCGTAGCCATCCTCTCGACGGCGACGATGGGCCTGACGCTCCAGTGCGCCAAGTGTCACGGCCACAAGTTCGACCCGATCCCGCAGCGCGAGTATTACCAGACCCAGGCGATCTTCATGGGGGCGTATCGCCCCGCGCAGTGGGTGGCGCAGGTCGAGCGCCGGATCGTCGAGGCGTCCGCCGCCGAGCAGGCCGACGCGGCGAAGCACAACGCCAGTGTCGATCGCGACATCTCGGGGCTGAATCAGAAGCTTGCCGTCTTCACCGCGCCGCTGGCGAAGCGACTCGAGGTCGAGCGACTTGCCTCTCTGCCCGCAGTCATCCGCGAAGATGTCCGCATCGCCCTCGACGCGCCCCCCGCCAAACGCAATGAAGTGCAGAAGTACCTCGCGGCCAAGTTCACCCCGGAGATCCGCCCCGCCGGGCCGGCGCTCCTCGCGGCACTCCGCGTCAAGTATCCCGACTTCGTGAGGCGCGAAGCGGAGACGAATGCCGCCATCGCGGCGAAGCAGAAGACACGCCTGGTCTTCGACGAAATCCGCGCCCTCTACGACCTGCCGGGCAGCGTCCCGACGCCGATCCTCCGGCGCGGAGACTTCAAGAACCTCGGCGACCCGGTTCCGCCCGGCGTCCTGAGCGTGTTGACGACGCCCGAGCCGTTCCGCTGGACGCCGCCCGCGAAGGACGCCCCGACGAGCGGTCGGCGAGCCGCCTTCGCCAAGTGGCTCACGCAACCGGGACACCCGCTGACGGCCCGCGTGATCGTCAACCGCCTGTGGATGCACCACTTCGGCGAGGGACTCGTCTCGACGCCCGAGAACTTCGGCCGGTCGGGCAGCCCGCCGAGCCACCCCGAGTTGCTCGACTGGCTCGCCGTCGAACTCGTCGAATCGGGCTGGTCCCTCAAACACATCCACCGGCTCATTCTCTCGTCGCGCGCCTACCAGCAGACCTCGACATTCGACCCCGACCGGGACGCCGATGCGGTGAAGACCGACCCGGACAATCGCCTCCTCTGGCGTCAACGGATGCGTCGCCTCGAGGCCGAGGCGCTGCGCGACGCCCTGCTCGCCGTCAGCGGCGAGCTGAACCCCGAGATGGCCGGCGTCGGCGTCGGCGTGACGCGCACCGGCGAAGGCGAGGTCGTCTCGCCGGAGACGCCCGCCGGTCGCCGCCGATCGATCTACCAACTCGTCCGACGATCGACGCCTTTGACGATCTTGCAAGTCTTCGATCAGCCCGCGATCGAGACGAACTGCACGCGGCGCAGCGTCTCGACGGTGTCCTCGCAGGCGCTAACGCTGCTCAACAGCGACTTCCTCTCGACCCGTGCCACCGCCTTTGCCGCGCGAATACTCCGAGACCAACCGACCGACCCCGCCGCCGAGGCGCTGCGGCTCGCTTACGGCCGGCAGGCGACATCGCGCGAGAAGGTCATTCTCGCTGAGTTCCTGAAGACGCAAGCGGCCCGTCATGTTGGAGCGGACACGAAGGCCAAGGCAATGGCGGACTTGTGCCAGATGTTGATGAGCGCGAACGAGTTCGTATATGTGGATTGAAGATCCTGTAGGGTGGGTCGAGCGGAGCGAGGC
>JANXSH010001091.1 GCA_025356615.1 Planctomycetia bacterium
CGACGCCGAGCCTGATCGGCGACAAACGCAGCTAGAGTGTGACAACGAGGATTACAACTTCAATCTTATTCGGTCACAACCCGATGGGCCTTATGCCCTGGTTGGGTATGTCTCTGGGATGCGCAAGTCGCCCCTCGCGGCGCGCTGGTCGGGTCGTGCCAGTGGACCATTACTAGATCTGGCAAACGCATCGAAGGCCATTGAAAATGCCGCTCCCTTCACACTGACCCATCTGTCGTTCGATGAGGCGAAGAAACTCGTGCGTATCGACTACACGCAAAGCCAGCCCCATCAGCAGACGCACCGCCTCTGGGTAGCCACTTCCCCGGAGTGGCACCTCGTGGAGCACCAGTCCGAGAGCAAGTATTTTACGACCAAGACTAGTTGGACCTATGGGATCAGTCTCGGCAACGTCTCCTTCCCAACGGGGTTCGAAGAACAATCCGATTCCAAGAACGTCGCTGGATCCCCGCCGGGCATGACGATTAGAGGTAAAGTTCTCCGTCTCGGACTGACGACCAAGTCGGTTGCCGATTTCCGCCTACCGGCTTTCGGCTTGCCCGAAGCGGTGGACGCGCCGCCGACGACGAAACCAACACCCTGGCATCTCTGGCTCCTTGCCGCTGCGGGTGGTTGCGTTGCCGTATCCGTGGCTTTCGCCTACTTACGCCGCCGATCAAGCCATCTCGCCCGTTTGCAACCCCAAGGGAGGAATTGACGTGCGAAGTGCGAGCATCGGTTTTGCTATCCTTGCGGTAGCATTCTTCGGCGTCGCGGCGTATCTCACCGTCGCCCAGGCGAGGCAGGACCTTCCGCCTGGTGAGGCGCTGGCCCTCGACCAGGAGGAGTACGACCTCGGAGAGTTGACCTGCGAGGTGCATAAGCTCATCAGCTTCCGTCTTACCAACCGTTCTTCCAGGCCCGTTCGCGTCGTCGGGCTGCCGAAATTGTGCGGCAACACCATATGCTTCTACCCCGAACCCAAAGAGCCGTTCGTCCTCGCCCCAGGCGACCACGTCGCATTGAATTATGAAGCCGCACCATTTGGCGAAGGCCCCTTCCGGGTCGAGTTGACCATTCCCTACGAAGACGGCGGACTACAAGGAGTGCAGTGGACCGTCTACGGAACTTGTGTTGCCTCCAAGGAAAGCCCCGATGAGAAGCCGTCCTCTCGCTAAAGCCGTTCGCGCCTTCACGCTGATCGAGCTCCTCGTCGTCATGGCCATCATCTCCATCCTCATGGGCCTCTTGCTCTCCGCCGTCCAGCAAGTGCGCGGGGCGGCTGCCCGGATGAAATGCTCCAACAACCTCCGCCAACTCGCGCTCGCCCTGCACCAGTATCATGGCGACTACCAGGTTTTCCCGCCGGGGCAACGCTCGTACTCCAACGCCGACAAGATGCGCTACTCCGGCTGGGCACTCTCCATCCTGCCCTACCTCGAACAAGTCGCTCTCTACGAGCGGAGCAAGGCCGAGTATCGCGCGACGCCCTCCCCGTTCGGCCCGCCGGCCCACGCCGGGCTGAGTACGCCGGTCGGGATGTTCGCCTGCCCTTCCGATTCGCGCGCCCCCGGCCCCCAGACCACGAAGAAGACGAACGAAGTCGCCGCCCTGACGTGTTACCTCGGCGTGTCGGGCAGAGACTTCTCGACCCGCGATGGCGTGCTGTATCAGGACTCGCGCGTCCGCTTCGGCGACATCACCGACGGGACGAGCAACACGCTGATGCTCGGCGAGAGGCCGGCCAGCGCCGACCTGCAGTTCGGCTGGTGGTACGCGGGCGTCGGGCAGTTGGGGACCGGGTCCGGCGACCTCATCCTCGGCGTGCGCGAGCAGAATCTCCAACCCATCATGGCAGGCTCCCCGTGCGGCCCCGGTGCCTATCCCTTCTCGCCGGGGGCTTTCAAAGACCCCTGTGCCATGTTCCATTTCTGGTCGCCGCACCCCGGCGGTGCCCAGTTCGCCTTCGCCGACGGATCGGTCCGGTTCCTACACTACTCTGCCGACCCCGTGATGCCCGCGCTCGCGAGTCGGGCCGGCGGGGAAGTGGCCTCCGTTCCCGAATGATCGATCCGAACCCCCACGCCAAGGCGACGATCGGCCAAGAAACCGATTGATCCGGCGCGAGCGTGCGGTCCTCCCTCATGGCGGCGTGTCGCTTCCTCCTCTCCGGTCGCGCCATCCGCTACCGTCGTCGCATCTTGCGCGAAATCCCTTCCGATCGACCCCAGATGCGCTTGACCTATGATGGACTATCGTTCATGCTTACGGGGATTGTGTCCCCAGCGCAGGAGCGACGCTCATGGTCAACAGCATCAGTGCCGACATCATCAGCCGACGAGCGGCCAAAGTTTCGGCTCCGGGCACCGTCGGCGCGATGCCCAAGACCGGGTTCCTGGTCTTCGACACCGAGAGCATCCCGGACGGCGAGCTGCTGGCCCGCGTGAAGTATCCGCACGACCGGATGACCCCCGAGGGGGCCATCGAGAAGGCCCAGTGCGAGGCGCGCGAGCAGTCGAAGGACGGCTCCGACTTCCTGCCCGTTACCTTCCAGGTGCCCATCGCCGTCTGCGTGCTGCGGGTCGCGGTCGATTACTCCCTCCAAGGGCTTGCCTGCCTCGACGCGCCGCATTTTCGCACGCCGGAGATCGTCCGGCAGTTCTGGCGCGGCGTCGGCCACTACACCGAGGCCCGCCTCGTCACCTTCAACGGTCGCGGCTTCGACTTGCCGCTCATGGAGCTGGCGGCCTTCGACCACGGCTGTTCGGCACGCGACTACTTCTTTAACAGCCGCAACCGCTTCCAGGGCAAACACCTCGACCTGATGGATTGGCTCACGAACTACGGGGCCTTCCGCCTCGCGGGCGGTCTCAGCATGATGTCGCAGCGCACGGCGGGAGGGTCGCCGCCGGGCTGCGGCAAGCTCGACGTGGCCGGCGACCAGGTCTACGAGATGTACCGCGCCGGCAAACTCCAGGCGATCAACGACTATTGCATGTTCGACACGATCGACACCTATTTCGTCTTCCTGCGGACGCGCGTGATGATCGGCGAATTGACCGGGGAGATCGAACAGACCCTCGCCCGCAAGGCGCGGAACTGGCTCGAGCGGAAGCTGGAGGAGTTGCCCGCGCTGGCGACGTACCTCGCCGCGTGGGATCGACTGCATCCGGAGTGAGTCGGGGAGGAGGGGATACACTTGGGCATATTCTTTGCCCAGCCAGGAATGACAAGAGGCGAAGGAGCCGCGCACGAATTAAGCGGTTGCAGTGTCCGCTCACGGTGAGGTTTTCGCCGTTGAGTCATACACTACAAGGGGAAAGGATCTCTTTCCCCCCGGCGAGGAAGCTGGTATAAGCCGTCGAGATTCGGGCCTGCCCCCCGCGATGGCCCGGAACGAGAAGACGGTCTGACCAGAGGAGGAGAACGATGCGCAAACCCCTATTCGTCCTGGCTGTACTGCTCACGACAACAGCCGGCGCACACGCACAGTCGATCAAAGTAGTCAGCCCAGCCACGCCGTTGGCCCCTGCGGCTACTGCGCCCCTCGTACTCGACGACCACCTCAACAGCTGGGAGTCGAAGATGAAGGCGGTCCAGTCGCTGGAGGCCGAGATCAATCGGAACGACAAGAACCCTAGCTTCGGCGCGACGACCACGTATTCGGGTGTCGCCCTGTACGCGAAGTCGGGCACCGGGGCGACGGCCCTGAATAAGGCCGCCCTCGAGTTGAGGCAGAAGGGCAAGGCCGATTTCGCGGAGAAGATCGTCTGCACGGGAACCTACCTCTATCAATACGTCCCGTCACAGAAAGAGATCCGCGCCTACCCGATCGCAAAGTCCAAAACGGGCCAGGTCGGCGAGGACAGTTTCCTCGGGTTCCTCTTCGGCATGAAGGCCGAGGACGCCAAGAAGCAGTACAACCTGAGCCTCTTCAAAGTGGACGCCCACTACGTCTACATCGATGTCAGCCCCAAATCCGCCGCCGGAAAGGCCGACTTCAAGCGCGCCCGCATGGTGCTGGACAAGACGACGTACATGCCGCGCCAGCTCTGGTTCGAGGAGAATAACGGCAACGAGATCACCTGGAACATCCCGCGCATCAAGGCGGGCGTCTCGGTCGATCCTCGCGCCTTCGACACGCCTCGCGCTCCCGCCGGCTGGAAGCTCGTTCCCGTCAGCACGACGGCGGCAAATACGACCGAGGCCCCGCGCGTGATTCGCAAGTAGTCCGACGTGCGAATGGGACACGGATGGGACGGAGGAAGCGGATTCACACGGACAATACGAGAATGGATCCTTCTGAATCCGTATCGATCCGTCTACTCCGTGTCCCATTCTTTGATTTCGTTCAGACCGCTTTCAGCGCCTCGCGGGCGGCAACGAGGGTCTCGCGGATGCGTTCTTCGGTATGCAGTACGGAACAGAACGCCGCCTCGAATTGGCTGCACGGCAGGTAGAAGCCGCGATCCATCATCGCCCAGAAGAAGCGGCCGAACCGTGCGGTGTCGGCCGTCTTCGCGCTCTCGTAGCCCGTGACCGGGGTCGGCGTGAAGAACAGCGTCCACATGCTGCCGCAGCGGTTGACGACCGCCGGGACGCCGAGTTCCTTGGTGAGGGCGAGCAATCCCGCCTGGAGCGATCCGCCTAGGTGATCGAGTTCGGCGTAGGGGTCGAGTCGACGGAGTTCGTCGAGCGTGGCGATCCCGGCGGCCATCGCGACGGGGTTGCCGGACAGCGTCCCCGCCTGGAAGACGGGGCCGGCGGGCATGACTTTCATCATGATGTCCGCCCGACCACCATACGCGCCGACGGGGAAGCCGCCGCCGACGATCTTGCCCAGGACGGTCATGTCGGGCATCTGGCCGAGCAACTCTTGCGCGCCGCCGAAGGCGAGGCGGAAGCCGGTCATGACCTCGTCGTAGATCAACACCGACCCGTGATGGTGCGTCAACCGGCGCAACTCGCAGAGGAACTCGGCGCTTGGCACGACGAGGCCCATGTTGCCCGCGACCGGCTCGAGGATGACGCCCGCGATCTCATCGCCGCGCCGGGCGAAGGCGTCGGCGAGCGCCTGCGGGTCGCCGTAGGGCAGTGACAGCGTGTCCGCCGTACAACCCTTGGGGATGCCGGGGCTGTTGGGGACGCCGAGCGTCGTCGCCGCCGACCCGGCCTGAACGAGGAGGCAATCGACGTGGCCGTGGTAGCAGCCGGCGAATTTGACGACGACATCGCGCCCAGTGTACCCGCGCGCCACGCGGACCGCGCTCATGGTCGCCTCGGTGCCGGAGGACACCATGCGGACCATCTCGATCGACGGCACGCCCGCGATGATGCGGTCGGCCAGCTCGCTCTCGCGCTCGGTCGGCGCGCCGAAGCTCGCCCCCTGGCGGACGGCCTGCTCGACGGCGGCGACGACTCGCGGGTGGGCGTGCCCGAGGATGAGCGGCCCCCAGGAGCCGATGTAGTCGAGGTAGCGGTTGCCGTCGAGGTCGAACAGGTACGGCCCCTCGCTGCGGGCGATGAACAGCGGCTGACCGCCGACCGCCCCGAAGGCGCGCGCGGGGCTATTGACCCCGCCGGGGATCAATTGGGAAGAACGCTCGAACGCCGCCTGGCTGCGGACACGAACAGGCATGAATCGACTCTCGGGGAGGCCGGCGACAGGGATATCGTAGGGAGCAGACGACGAAGAAACGAGGGACGGGATGGATCGGTGCGCCAACGAATCCTGGCAGGCGCGGGATTAGCCCGTAGTGTGGGTCGAGCGGAGCGAGGGCACCACCAGCAATTCACTGGCTTCACCCCTACCCTTGACACGAGGGGCAGTCTGGTG
>JANXSH010001031.1 GCA_025356615.1 Planctomycetia bacterium
CCCTGTCAAGGGGCTGTTTCCGAACCACCGAAGACAGCCCCTTGACAGGGGCCGCTCGCCAACTGCCTTACTCCTATGGGTACTTCTCTATGACTCTGTGGTTCGGTCTTCTGAAACTCCAGTGAAGTTCCAGGGTTTAGATTGAATGGCCCTCTTCGAGGGGTAAAATTGACAGGGATCGAGGTTATCCGCGCAACACGAACATCCCTCCCAACTCATCGAACTCAACAGTCTATTCATGGAGTTCGGCAGGCCGAGTCGAACTTTACTGGGGATCGTAGTCATGGGTGTGATATCATTCGCGATGAGAGTTGTGAAGGTTGTTCTCATTCGGATGGACCACCTCCCATCGAAAAAATGTGTCAGCATGCCGGAACCAGGCTCCAGGGAAGCTTCAAATGGCTGAACTCTCCCGAAGCGATCGGAGAAGTAGCAGGCGAAGGATGTGCTCACGGTCACTCACATCGCGCCCTGGCCCACCATCGATCGACTCAGTATGGATCGGAACGTGCCCTGTCCGCATCGCTCGGCAGTTCGGCAAGGAGAAGCCCTCGAGCGATCCGGGCGAAACTTTTCTAGGAACCCGGTGTTGATTGGTACAGGGTTTCTGATCTAATTCATCATTCTCGTCCTGATTCTCCTGGTGTTTATTCGGATACGCCTCACGGGTTCGATCTCTCTCCACTGAAACATTCGGAATTTGCATACTATGAAGCGGAATACCTGGAGTCGTTTCGTGGGTCGGCTGTTCGAGAAGAAGAGCCAGACGCGAGGGCAGAAGCGAATTCGCCGGCTCGGCCTGGAGTCGCTCGAGTCGCGTCTGGCCCCGGCGGGCGTCACGCACGTCTGGACGGGAGCGGGCGGCACCAGCTTGTGGAGCAACGCCGCCAATTGGACCAACGGCGTGCCCACGACGAACGATAACCTGATCTTTGGGACAGGTGCAGCGCAGCTGACGAACAGCAACAACCTCAGCAGCCTGGTCGTCAACACCATCACGTTCGCGGGTAGCAACTACACGCTGAACGGCAACAAGATCCTCCTCGGCGCGAACCTCGCGGTCGCCTCGGGGGCCACGGGGAACGTTATCGGCTTGGATGTCCAGTTCTCCACGTCGTCCGCCTTCTCGGTGAACACCGGCACGGATCTGACCGTGTTGGGCCACCTCAGCGGGGCCGCGTCCGCCGCACTGACGAAGAAACTCGGCGGCACTCTGACGTTGAGTAACGACAACAGCAATTTCCTCGGCGTCATCGATGTCCAGGCCGGCACCCTCGTCGTCACCAACGCGAAGGCGCTGGGATCGACCCTCGCCACCGCCAACACCATCGTGGAAGCGAACGCCTCGCTCCAGGTCAATGGCGGGGTCGCGGGCATCAGCATCGCCGAGGCGGTAAAGCTCAACGCCTTCGGCACCAGCAACGCCGGGGCGATCCAGAATACGGTCGGCAACAACACCTGGGCCGGGGCCATCACCCTGGACAGCGACGTGAGCCTCGGGGCGAACCTCGGCACTTCGTTGAGCGTCTCGGGGATCATCGGTGACTCGGGCACGGGGCACAACCTGGCCAAGGTCGGCACCGGCGAGGTGATCTTCACCCATGTCGGCGGCAACACCTACCGCGGCACGACCACGGTCCAGAACGGCATCCTCACGATCCAGGATCCTCTCTCACTGGGTATGGGCCTCAGCGGCTCGATTCCCCAGGTCGAGACCGCCCAAAGCGGTACGATCGTGACGAGCCTCGCGGGCCTGTCCGGCACACTCCGCCTCAACTTCGTCTCCCTGGCCGCATTGGGTGACGCCAACGGCGTCCTCAAGGATCGCACCAAGGTGTTCGACGCGGTGAAGAACCCCTACCTCGGATTCCAGGTCTTCAACGAACAGCTGACCCTCAACGGGGCCGGGTTCAATGGCATGGGTGCCCTGGTCAACGCCAACGGCAACAACATCTGGAACGGGAGCGTTTTCCTCGGCAGTCCCGCCCCCAGCACCGGGTCCGTGGCCATCGCCGTCACCGCTGCTCCTTCCGCGAACGCTAACACCGACCTCACGATCTCCGGCGTTATCAGCGATCCCAATCGGACGACCCCGTTGGACAAGATCGGGACTGGTCGGTTGATCCTCGATAACAACAACACGTATCACGGCAACACCCGAGTCCTGGCGGGTGCCCTCAACATCCGCGACTCGCACGCCTTGGGTAAGAACCCCGCCGAAGTGATTCCCGGCGATGGGCGGGCCGGGGGCACCGTCTCCGTGATTACGGGCGCAGCCCTCGAACTCGGCGTCGATTCCGGCCTCGACGGGACCACGCTCCGCACGCACAACAGGAATCTGGGCTACGACAGCTCGACCAAGAACGGCCCTGTACAGCAACTCTATGTGGCCGGTGGGCCGGGGACGTTCACGGCCCCCAACCTTCCCTCCCAGGAGGTCTACGTCAGCGGCACGATCGGGACGTTCACCCTCTCCTTCAACGGCGTTTCAACGGGTGCCCTCGCCTTCACCGTGCCGGCATCCGGCGGCGTGGGGGCGACCGCGAGCGTGCAGAACGCCTTGAACGCGCTCTCGACGATCAACGCCGTCGGCGGCGTGACCGTCACCCAGACGGGCAAGGTCTATCGTGTCACCTTCAACAGCGGTGCGCAGGCTCTTTCGGTCATCGGCGGCAGCACGGCAGCCGTCGGGGCCTCCGTGGTGGTCACGCCGATCTACGGGCTGAACGTTACCAAGGCCATTACCCTCAGCGGAACCGGCATCCTGAATACGGGTGCCTTGCGAAGTGTTAGCGGCATCAACACCTACAGCGGCTCTATCGCCCTGAGTACCGTCAGCACTACTGACGCCATCGGCGTCGATCCGGACGCGCGGCTGGGGCACCCCACCTCGAACACCACCTACTTCACCAACGACTACAGTCTGACGGTGACGGGTGGCATCAGCGGGAGCCAGAAAACGGCCCTCGCCAAGGTCGGCACCGGCCAACTCATCCTCCCCACCGCCAACACCTACTCCGGTCCCACGATCATCCAGGAGGGATGGGTGACGGTACAGGACAATCTGGCCCTCGGTGACCGCGTCACTGGTCTCGGCGACACGGTCCAGCCCGCCGTGACGGTTCAGGAAGGGGCGTCGCTCCACCTTAAGCCGCTGGTCTCGGGCAAGAACCTGGTTCTGGCGAAGAACTTCGTTCTCTCCGGCGTCGGGATCACGAACGCCTTTTCAGGGCTTAGCCAGGAAGGCGCGATCGTGAATCTTGGTGGCGTCAACACCCTCACCGGCGATGTCCAACTGAGGAAGAACGTCGGCATCGGTGTCCAGAACTTCGACGGCAATCCGAGCGTCAACCAGAGCCAGTTGACCATGACCGGCACGATGTCCGAGTTCGTTCCCTCAGCCATCTTGGTGCCTGCCACCGCCTCCGGCGGTTCGCTCGAAAATGCGAGCATCATCGAGACCGGCTCCACCAGCGGCACGATCAGCATCAGTTTCGATCCCTTCTCCATCCCGGACGAACTCCGCATCTACTACGGGCCGCGCGGCACCCCCGGCAGCACTCGCATCTACGACAGTGGCCTGGTCGGCGGCATGGTAGTCAACGCCGTCGTCCCCTACGGCCCCCCCGGCCCCGGCGGCCCCTCGACTCAGATCGAAATCGTCGTCGATGAAGGGGGTGGAACCCCTGGGACGGCCTGGACCTACACCGCCTCCATCCAGCCAAACGCCGGAGTCGGCGGCGGCGGCCTTACCAAGTTGGGCACGAATCGCTTGATCCTCCAGGGCGACGGCACCTACACGGGTGCTGTGGATGTCAAGGAGGGTACTCTCCGCGTCCAGAACAACTCCGCCCTCGGCCACCAGACGAGCGGGACGGCCAGTGGTACCGAATCCTTCACGACCACGGCGACGACCGTCGAAACCGGGGCTTCCCTGGAACTCGGTGCCAACACTCCGGCGAACAACGGCGGCGTACAGGATGGCGTCCAGGTCTCGGACGAGAACCTCGTCCTCAACGCCCCAGGCCAACAGATCGCCGTCTCCGGGTCGTCGGGAACCTTCCAACTGTCCTTCAACGGCCAGACGACGGGCAACCTCGCCTACAACATCCCCGCCTCCGGCGTGGGGGGGCCTCTCGCCAGCGTCCAGAACGCGCTAAACGCGCTGACCTCGATCGGCCTGGCGGGTGGATTCACTACCGTCACTAAGTCAGGCAGTTCGTTCATCGTGGTCTTCGGGGGAACCCTCGTCGGAACGTCCATCCCGCTGACAGCCACCCCCACCCCAAACACCCTCGGCGATGTGGCTGTCTCCGTGACCGGATTGGCTCCCCCTCTCGTCGGCCTGTCCAATGACATCCTGTGGGGCGGCTCGGTGAGTCTGGCTACGAACACCACGCTCAGTGTGCGGGATAATGTTCGGCTCACCTTGGCTGGGCAGATCGATGATGCCTCCAACGCCTCCGCCACCGGCTCCACCCTGACCAAGACGGGCAACGGCGAACTGGTTCTGAAGGCCGCCAATACCTACCGCGGCACGACCTTCGTCAACCAGGGTATCGTGACCATCGCGAACAGCCAGGCTCTAGGCGACATCGGCAATTCCGAGGTGCAGAAGATCACCCTCAGCGGGACGCCCACCTTCGTCCTGAGCTTCGGGGGTTTCAGCACGGGCGTCCTGAACGCCGCCTTGGCGACCATCACGACGGACATCCAGACCGCCCTCAACAACCTGTCGTCGATCGGCGGGGTGGGCGGCAGCGTGACCGTGAGCCGGTCCGGAAACGTTTTCACCGTCCTGTTCAACGGTGGCTCCCTGGCGGGGGCCGACCAGGCGCAACTCGTCTCGTCTAACCCGAGTGCCGTCGTGACCACCGCCACGCACGGCTACGGCGGGACCATCGTAGCCAACGGAGCGCAACTCCAGCTCCGCGGCAACCTCACCGTCGCTGGCGAGTCGCTCATCCTCCAGGGTACTGGGGTCGGCACTACCCCTGTCGTCCCCGGCCAATGGTTCAGCGTCGGCCCCGGCCCGATCAACAACGGTCAGACCGCCGGCAGCCAGGCGGTAACGGGCCGAGTCACCGGCGTCGCCGTCGATCCGACCGATTCGAATGTCATGTACATCTCGACGGCCGGCGGCGGGGCCTGGAAGACCAAGGACAATGGGAAGACCTGGACGCAGCTGTTCGACGGCATCTCGGCCATCCAGCAAGTAACCGTCACCGGAACGGCTGGCACCTTCAGGCTCCGGTTCGGGACCGACACGACGACGGACCTGGCGTACAACGCCACTCCAGAGGAGGTCCAGGCGGCGCTCAACGCGCTCAATTCGATCGGCGGTAATGGCGGGTCCGTCACTGTCACCCTGGCCGGGAACGTCTACACGGTCACCTTCAGCGGCGGCTCACTGGCCGGCAAGGCCCAGCCCGCCATGATCGCCTCGGGCGCGGCGATCGCCTCCGTCGTCGTCGTAGCCAACGGGGCCGGCTCGCAGCTCGCCCTGTTCAGCGGGGCCATCGCCATATCCCCGAGCGACCCGCGGGTCATCTACCTCGGAACCGGCGAGGCGAACAATTCCGGCGACTCGTTCTACGGCACCGGCGTCTACAAGTCCAGCGACTCCGGCCACACCTGGGCGCTCTTGACTTCGACTTCAGGCCCTGCCAATCCTCTGAATGGCGCAGCGGTCTCCCGCCTCGTCGTAAGCGCCACCAATCCCAATCTGATCTTCGTCTCCACCAGCGCCCAGGCCGTAAATGGCACGACGAACAACGCCGGCGTGTGGCGATACAATGGCACCACCTGGTTCAACCTGACCGGCCAGGTTTCGGACGCCCGCGCGCTCGCCCCCGGAACCCCTGGCCCCGACGACAACCTCACCATCAGCTTCCCGAAATCCGGAGTCTACTCCGACCTCCAGCTCTCCTCGACCGGCATCCTGTACATGGCGCTAGGAAACATCGGCGGGAGTCTCAACAACGCCGTCTACCACCTGGCCAACCCCGGCTCGGTGAGTGCGACGGCGGGCAGCCGTCCCATCTGGCTGATCGGCGATGGCAGCGCCAACGGCGGCAGCAAGCCCTTCCCGACCGCCGTAAACAACGGCAACATCAAGATCGCCGTCCTCGGATCGACGATCTACGCCGCTGTCACGGTCGGCATTTCCTTCCCAGGTGGTGGCGGCCTCAAGGCGATCTACAAGAGCCTCGACAACGGCCTCACCTGGGCTGCAACCGCAGCCGCCCCGACGAACTACCAGGGGAATCAGGGCTGGTACGACTCGACCATCACGATCAAGGACGCGAACACGGTCTACGTCGCCGGTGTCGTCGATTACCTCGGTGCGACCATCTACAACAACCAGGTCATCGTCACGACGGACGGTGGTGCTACCTGGAAGGATGTCTCGATCGATTCGTCGGGCAACGGGCCTCACACGGACGAACACGCCTCCACGATCGATTCCAAGGGCCGGCTCGTCGTCGGCAACGACGGTGGCGTCTGGCGCCTCGACCCCACCACGAACAAGTGGAGCGACCTCAACGGCAACCTCGCGATCACGACGTTCAATGGCATCTCGGTTAGCCCGAATGATCCGAGGACCATCCTGGGTGGCAGCCAGGATAACGGCACGGAGCTAACCACGGGGAGCCAGGCCTGGACCCGGACCGACGACGGGGACGGCGGGGTGGTGCGTTTCGATCCGAAGGATCCCAACGTCGCGTACCACACCGTCAACGGTAGCTTGTCCAAGTCTACCGACGGGGGCAACACCTGGTTCAACATCCTCGATGTCACCGGGAACCTCTACTTCCCCTTCGTGGTCGATACCATCGACGGCAATCGTCTGGTCGTCGGCTCCGACGCTGGTCCCATTCTCCAAGAGTCGCTCGATCAAGGCGCTACCTTCAACAATATCGGCGCGAACCTCCCGTTGACGAGTGTTTCTGCGATCGGGATTGCCACCTACCAGGGCAACCTTCCCGACGGCACCTTCCAGTTCGACCCCGGCTTCCCGCAAGTCACCGACAAGGGGGCCAGCACCTACAACCCGGACACGATCTACGTCACGGACGGTAACAAAATCGAGGTGACGAAGGATCACGGTGCCAGTTGGCAGAAGCGAAACCTCCTACTCCCACCTGGAACCTCCCCAGCGATCCAGAGCATCACGGTCGATCCGCGCAACAGCGACACCGCCTACGTCGTCACCAGCAACAAGCCTGGCAGTGGCGTCGGCCCGAATGCTGTCGGCCGCGTGTATGTGACGACTGACGCCGGTCTTCACTGGACCAACATCAGCTACAACCTGCCGGACGTGCCTGCTTCTACGATCGTCATCGACCCGCGCAGCAGCGTCCTCTACCTCGGCAATGACAACGGCGTCTGGAGCCTGGCCCCGGCCATCCCTGGCATTCCCCCCCAGTGGCAGCGGTTCGGGGCCGGTCTGCCCGATGTCCAGGTTTCCGACCTGGATTTCAACCTGAACTTCAACACGCTGACGGCGGGAACCTACGGTCGCAGCGCGTTCCAGTTCACCCTCGACGACACGATGGCCAATTCCGGCGCTCTCCGCGTCCAGAGCGGCACCTCGATCTGGACCGGCCCGGTTCGCTTCGCCGGGGCCACCAACATCACCGTCGATGGAACCCAGGCGCTCCAGAATGGTTCGGCCTCGGCCCAGCTCGAAATCGTCGGCCCCATCAGCGACCTGACGGTCGGGAGCAACTACCGCTTCGATAAGGCCGGTCTGGGAATCCTCGTCCTCTCTGATTCCAATAAATACGGGGGTGTGACCGAGGTCCACGCTGGCATATTGGTCGCCAACAACGCCCAGGCGCTGGGCACGTTCCGGGCTGTTGGGGACATCATCGCCATGGGCGGGACCGTCGTCGATGCCGGGGCGTCCCTCGAACTGGAGTCCGACCTCCTCGGCGAGCCGGTCCAGATCCAGGCGGACGGCGTCGCTCCTGGCCTCAACGGCCACAACACCGGCTCGTTGCGCAACATCAGCAGCAATGCCGCCGGCAACAACTTCACCGGCAACCTCACGCTGTTGGGGAACTCGACGATCGGCGTGGACAGCGGCTCTCAGCTCAACCTGAACGGGCAACTCATCGGCGGATTCGACCTCATCAAGGAGTTGACGGGCACCCTCGTGCTGGCCGGTAACAACACCGCCTTCACTGGGGCGACCACGGTCAACCAGGGTGCCCTCCAGGTACAGAACGCCAACGCCCTGGGTATCGGCGCGACCATGACCACGGTCCTGGATGGTGCCCAGATCCAGATCCAGGCACCGAGCGGCAGCACGGGGATCGTCGTCAATAAACTCCTCACCCTCTCGGGGACGGGGCTTGGTGGTTCGGGTGCCCTGCTCAACACGGGTGGGAACAACACCTGGGCGGGCAACATCATCTTCTCCTCCCTGCCGGGATTCTCCCCGTTCACGACGCCTTCGGGCATCGTCTCGATGGGATCCGTCAATCCGGGAGACACTCTCACGATCGGCGGCTCGATCAGCGAGACCTCGCCGACCGGCCTGACGAAGGTCGGCTCCGCCAAGCTGGTTCTGCAACAGGCCAACACCTACTCCGGCTCGACCTACGTCCCCGCCGGCATCCTGGAGATCCAGGACGGCGGTGCCCTGGGCCTGCGTGGCTCGACTACCGGCACGGCTGCGGTCCAACAGATCGTCACGCTCAACTCGAGCGCCGTGCCAGGGCCGCTCGCCACATTCATCGTGTCCTTCCCGGACATCAACAACCCCGGCGCAAGCTTCAGCACGACGCTGATCTATGGTGACACTGCCACGACCGTTCAGAACGCCCTGAACGCCCTCCTGATCACCGCAGGCTATCCGGCGGCCAACGTCATCGTGAATCGGACGAACGTCCAGACGACGACACAATCGGGAGCTGGTGCGGCAGGGACCGGATACCTCTACACCGTCACCTTCCAGGGCACCCTTCTCGAGACGAGCATCGAGTTGAGCGTGACGGGAGCGGGCGGCACGGTCGCCGCCGAGAGCAAGGTCGCCGACGGCGGCATCGGCGTCCTGGTCTCCGACGGGGCCGAACTGGACCTTCGCGCTATCAACTCCCCCGTCACCACGCCAGCGGGTCTGAAGCTCACACTCAACGGCACTGGGGTCGGTGGGACGGGGGCGCTGAAAAACATCACCGGCAACAATGCCTGGTCTGGCCCGGTCAACGTCGCCACGCCCAGCACCATCAACGTAAACCCCTCGACCACTCTGGCCTTCTCCGACGTGGGTAGTGGCTCTGCCATCACGAAGACGGGCGCTGGCTCGCTCCAGGTCGATGGCGTGTTCAGCAACGATTTCGCGGTCAACGCCGGAACCCTCAGCGGCAACGGTCGGGTGGGGAACGTCATCGTCCGCAACGCGAAGCTCAACGCCGGAGATAATGTCTCGGGCAACCCGATCGGCACGCTGACGACCGCGAACGTCTTGATGAATGCCACCGACCAGGTCTTCGTCGATCTCGGGGCCACGGGCATCAACGACCTGCTCATGGTCGATGGGACCATCAATCTCGCCGGGATCCTGGCGGGGTCGCTCAGCCCGACCGCAGCGATCGGCGACCAGTTCACCATCATCCAGACCGACTATGCCGCCGACCCGACGCATACGATTACCGGCCAGTTCTCTGGCGGTAACTTCGTCACGATCGCGGGCGTCGCGTTCTTCGCCGACTACTTCATCGATCACGTCCTCCTGACCCAGATCGGGGATGCGACTCACGTCACGTCCTCGAACGCCACCTCGGTCTACGGCGAGACCGTGACGTTCACCGCCACGGTCCCCGGCTCCCCCGCCGGGAAGACGGTCAAGTTCTACAACGATGGAGTCTTGCTGGGCAATGGCGTCCTGAATGCCGGTGTGTTCACCTACTCGACGGCGAGGCTGACGGTCGGGGCGCACACCATCACTGCCGTCTGTAGCGACGGCACCTCTGGGGCACTGACTCAGACGGTGAATCAGGACACGACGACGGTCACGCTGACCTCCAACAACAACCCGTCGGGCTTCGGGGATGCCGTGACCTTCACGGTCGTGGTGTCTCCCGACGCCCCCGGCAGCGGCAACCCGAGCGGGTTCGTCGATATCTACGACGGGGCGACTTTGCTGGCATCGCAGCAACTCACGAACTTCAGCGGCGGGGGGCAGACCAGCTTTACGACCTCGCTCCTGTCGCTCGGCCACCATCTGATTACGGCCACCTATCGCGGGGACACCAACTTCATCACGAACACGTCGGCCAACCTGGACCAGAACGTGATCGTGAATGCGAAGACGGCCACCACGACGAGCAAGGTCACGAACACTCCCAGCACGTCGGTCTACGGCCAGTCGGTGACTTTGACGGCCACGGTCAGTGGTTCGCCGAGCGGGACGGTCACTTTCTACAGTGACGGGAACGTCGTGGGCACGGTAACTCATGCTTCGGCGGGCACCGTGTACACCCTCGCGACGACGAGCCTGCCGGTGGGCACCCACTCGATCACCGCGTCCTACGGCGGCAACGCGACCTTCGCCGGCAGCAACGACTTCTCCCAGGCGGCGGCCATCCAGACCGTGAACAAGGCCGCCACCACGATGGGGGCGGGGATCGCGCTCTCGACCACCACCGGCAATCAGCCCTTGACGATCTCTGTGAATCTGGGTGTGGTCGCTCCGGGGAGTGGTATCCCGACCGGCAACGTGAGGTTCTACATCGACGGGACGCTCTTCACCGTGGCCCTGAACAGTAGCGGCGTCGCATCCTTCACCCTCACTGCGGGCCTGCCTGCTGGAACTCACACCTTCCAGGCCATCTATGACGGGGACAGCAACTTCACCGGATCGACTACGTCGCGGTCGCAAACCTTCACGTCTCCCCCTCCCGGCCGAGGCACTTGATCGAATGAGGAGGAAGCCCGGCTTCGGTCGGGTTCCTTCCCTCGGCTGAACACAAGCCCCGGACGATCCCAGATAACGGGGGCGTCCGGGGCTTGTCGTTTCTCCCCGATGACGTTCACTGAGGTCGATTGGGCAGTGGTCGCTCGCCTTCACAGGATGGATCATCCGGGGAAGATGCGTCCCGAGAGGCGACGGGGCGAATGAACCCGTAGGGGCAGTTGCGGCAGGCGTTCTCGCAGCAGGTGCCGCGACGACGGAGGTAGTCCGCCGTGAAGACGTAGAGGCCACCTTCGATGGTAAAGTCGCGACCAGGGAGGAGAGGTTCGGGGGACATGGAGTCCTTCCAACGCATAACGAGGGGAACTGTATCCTGTTTGGCAGACTGGATCAACGTCCGAGAGGGGCATTGTATGTCCCGCGAATTGCCATTGTTCGATTCTTCTCATTTTGCTTTACTGCCCCCCGCTACTCGGACCGTCTCCCTCGAGTTCTCGATGCGGTGTCACCGTTACACGTCCTGGCCGGGAAGATCCGATATGAGCAGTCTCCCCATGCAGCAGCTGGTGAAGGCGATGAGGCAGAGCGGATTGATCCGCTTCATCGAACACTTCGCCGAAGCCTTCCCGAACATGCACCTCAAAGACCTCGTCGTCGATGAGATCGGCCCCGGCCGTGAGGTCGTCGTCGGCGGGCGGCGCGTGATGAACTTCGGCTCGGATAGCTTCCTCGGTCTCGATCAGGATCCGCGCGTCCTCGACGCCGTCCGGCGCGGGCTCGACCGCTGGGGCACGCACAACGGGGCCTCGCGCGCCTTCAGCAGCGTCCGTAGCAATATCGACGCCGAGGAAAAGATCGCCGCGTGGCTCGGCACGGAAGCCTCGCTCATCTATCCGTCGGTCACGCTCGCCAATCTGGGAGCCATCCCCGGCATCGTCGGCAAGCAAGACTTGCTCGTCGTCGATGAGCAGGCCCACAACTCGATCCAAGAAGGTGCCCGGATCGCCAAGGCCAACGGCACGCGCGTCGTCACCTTCTCGCATTGCGACCCCATCGCCCTCGAAAAAGTCCTCACCGAGGCCGACAAGTACCGCGTCGCCGTCGTCGCCATCGATGGCGTCTATAGTATGAGCGGCGAGCTACCGCCCCTACGCAAGCTCAACGATGTCTGCCTGAGGCACAACGCCATCCTCTACGTCGATGACGCCCACGCCTCCGGCGTCATCGGCGGCAACGGTCGGGGGACCGTCCTCGACGCCATCGGCAGTTACGACAACACCCTCGTCATCGGCTCGCTGTCCAAGGGCTTCTCGTGTGCCGGTGCCTTCATCGGCTGCACCAAGCAGATGCAATACCTACTCAAGATGCGATCCAACACCTACATCTTCGGCGGCCCCGTCGTCCCGGCCTACCTCGACGCGGTTTGCACGGTCTGCGACATCCTCATGTCGGGCGAATACGACTTGCTCAGCGCCCGCCTCGGGTCGCTCCTGACGCGGCTGCGGACCGGCCTGACGCGCCTCGGCCTGGTCGTTCAGGGCGGCATCACGCCGATCCTGTCCGTCCTCGTCGGCGGGGAGGAAGAGACCCTGACGGCGGGGAACTACCTCTTCGAGCAGGGCTTCTACGTTCAGTCCGTCACCTTCCCCGCCGTGGGCTATCACGCGGGCGTCCTTCGTATCCAGATCAACGCGAACCATGCCTCGGCGTCCGTTGATGGCCTCGTCGAGGCGATCTCGCGGTTGCGTAAGGTCGTCCCGATGCCGACGATCCATGATGAAGCCAGCCGGGCTGCCTGAGTCGTGTGGCAAC
>JANXSH010001033.1 GCA_025356615.1 Planctomycetia bacterium
CCCTGTCAAGGGGCTGTATTCAGTGGTTCGTAAACAGCCCCTTGACAGGGGCCGCTCGCTAACCGCGTTACTCCTAAAGGAGCCGTCAATAAATAACCTGAACAATTCTGGGCTGTCGAGTACGAAGTCGCCCTTACTCACTTCGCTGCTTTCGCCCTAGATCATTCAAGGGGTAGCCCTCTCCCCTGGCCGACCCCACCAGGCTCCGTTGAGCAAAGCGGAAATAGGTCGCCCCCCCACTGTGGACGCTCGCGTAAGACTCGTCGAGGTTCAGGGTCGTCTCGGCCGTGCCGAGCATCAAGTACCCGTCCGGTCGAAGATGCCGACTCATGCGCCCGAAGATCGTCTTCTTCATGGCCGGGTCGAAGTAGATCAGGACGTTCCGCAAGAGGATCAGGTCGAACGTCCCGAAGTTCGCCATCGAGTCGATCAAGTTCATCGTGCGAAACTCGACCATTCGGCGGACGTTTTCGTTGACCGTCCAGCAGGTTCCCGATTGCGTGAAGTGGCGGGCGAGCAGTTCGGGCGACAGGCCACGGCTGACCTCCATCGCGGTGAATCGTCCCGCCCTCGCGCGATCGACCATCTCTTCGCTCATGTCCGTGGCAAACAGACGCAAGTCCCAACTCATCAAGGTCGGGAAATGGTCACGGATCAACAGGGCGATGCTGTACGCTTCTTGCCCGCTCGAGCAGGCTGCGGACCAGATTCGCAGGCAGCGATCGGGGGTTCGGACGCGCATCAGCTCGGGGAGGATCACGTTGCGCAGGGCGGTAAAGGGGTGTTTGTCTCGAAAGAACGAGGTCTCGTTCGTCGTCATGGCCTCGATGACGATTCGCGTCAGATCACGATCCCCCCCGGAGCGGATCGCCGAGAGGACGGCTTCCGAGTCGGTAAAATTCCGCTCCCGCGCCACCGCCCCGAGCCGAGCCTCGGCAAGGTATAACTTGTCGCTACCCAGTACGATGGCGGATCGTTGCAAGACGAGGGACCGTAGATAATCGAACGACTGAGGAGTCAACGGCATTCGAACCTCGGATCGAGTCACTTGCTCGGTAGCGCAGGTGAGGGGGTTCTAGAAGCGAGTATAGATCGTCCGCGGCGGACCCGTCGCCCGATTTCGGGGCCGATCTCTTCGAGGGGAAGCACCTGATGCGAAAGGCCCGCTTCGGTGACGGCACCCGGCATGCCCCAGACGACGCTCGTCGCCCGGTCCTGGGTCAGCACTTGCCCCCCGGCGGCGCGGATCGCCTCGCAGCCGCGTAGGCCGTCCTGGCCCATGCCGGTCAGGACGACGGCCAGCACTCCTGCACCGAAGACCTCCGCGACACTGCGGAACAGCACGTCCGCCGAGGGGCGGCACGAGTTCTCCGGGGGCGTCGCCAGCAGCCGAAGGCGGTGGTAACGATGGTCCCGAATCGTCGTCAGGTGCAGCCCGCCCCGCGCGATCCACACGTCACCCGGCTCGAGCAGAGCGTCGGGAGTGGCCTCGCGGACGGTGAGCGAGGTGAGGACCGACAGGCGCTCGGCCAGCTGCCGGGTGAAGTCCGGGGGCATGTGTTGCGCGATGACCATCGGGACCGGGAAAGGGATCGGCAACGCGGACAGGACGGCCGCCAGCGCCTGTGGCCCCCCCGTGCTCGACCCGATGGCGACGACTTCGATGCGCGAACGGGACTCTAGTCCGGTCGTCGAAGGTCGGGGGGCTACTCCAGAGGAGGACGGCCGACCGGCGGGCCTCGCCAACTGTTTGATCCGGGGGATGAGTCGGCCCTTGATCCAGTCATTCGCGTTCGCCAACCCCCCGTGTTCCGGGAGCGTGAGGTAATCCGACGCCCCCATCGATAAGGCGTCGAGCGAAGCCCTGGCGAGGCGCTGGGTGTAACGGCTCACCATGAGAACGGGCAACGTTGGGTAGGCGGCTCGGATCGCCCGGAGGGTCGCGAGTCCGTCCATCTCCGGCATTTCCAGGTCGAGCGTCACGAGATCCGGCGTGAGTTGGGGCAACCGGGCCAGGGCGATCGCCCCCGTCGGCGCGATCCCCACGACCTGGATGGCCGGGTCGGCTCCCAGAGCGTCGCTCAAGAGCCGCCGGACTACCACCGAGTCATCGACGACCATGACACGAATCTTGCTCATGATTCCACCACATCGGGGAGGCGAGGTCGGGGCGAGGGGAACAAGTCGTAAGGGCTGCTCCAAGCCCACCCATTGCAATGGGTGGGCTTCCTGGCTGAGTAGCATGAGGCGTTCATCCGACGCCCACGCCGATGGCCCCGAGGCGTTCGCGGATCGTCTCGGGAGTGAAGGGTTTGCTGACATAAGTGTCCGCGCCGGTCGCGGCCACCTTCCCGACCTGAGCCGCGTCCGTCTCTCCCGTAACGACGACCAGGCGGAGGCCGGCGAGGTCCGGGCGCGAGCGCACGGCGCGGACGAACTCCTCGCCGTCCATCTCCGGCATGTACCAATCGACCATCACGACATCGGGTCGCTCATGCGTACTGAGGCGCTCGAGACCTTCGCGTCCGTTGGCGGCCTCGGAGACCCGGAATCCGAGCTTTTGGAGCGTCACTCGCATGAGCATGCGCATGCTCCGGGCGTCGTCGATAACGAGAGCGTGCATGATAAGGACTCCTTGTGCGATCCGAGAGG
>JANXSH010001034.1 GCA_025356615.1 Planctomycetia bacterium
AGGTGCAGACGACGACCAGCAGCAGCCAGGCCGCCTGCTCCGCCAGCGACCACGAGTCCGGCCCCCAGTGCATCCGAAACAAGAGCCGACCGGCGACCAAGAGGACGACCCCTTGCGCCACCGAGACGAGGAAGCACGGCAACAGCTTTCCCAGCAAGATTTGCCAGCGACGAACCGGGGCTGCCTGGAGCCGCCTCAGCGTCCCCTGTCGCCGTTCGCTGACGAACACCCATCCGACAGTCAGGACCAGGAAGAAGGCAAACATCACCGTATACGAGGGTACGAGGATCTGGTAGCGCTGCGCCCCGCGTTTCAGCAGTCCCGAGCCGTCCCGATCGACGTAGGTCGTCACTTCCGTCGGCGCGCCGGAACCGCGCACCCGATTGAGGTCGGCCCAGGTCATGCCGAGCAAGTCGTACTTGCTGAATTGATGCTCGATCGCCTTCTGAACGCCCTCGCCGACGCTCTTGCGATAGACGTTCGCCTTGGCGGGATCCTTGCCCGACGCCATTTCGATCATCTCGTTGAGTTGGATCCGGTCCTTCTTCAAGTAAGGTTCCAACTTGGTGAGCTTGCTTTCCAACTGTTTGAGCGTCGCGTCCATTTTGCGATCGGTCAGGCGATATAACTTAACCTTCGGGTCGGCGAGGAGTGTCTTCCCGTTGTTGACGATCACCGAGAAGTCGTCCGGCATGGGCAGCCGGACTTCCTGCCCTAGGCGGTAGATGAATCGCTCCTCCGAGAGCTTCTCGAACGCCTCGCCGATCATCTTGGGTAGCACGATGCGCAACATGCACACCTGCACCACCTGTTCGATGATCGAGGCGGCGCTGAGGGCCAACGGATCTTTGAGCAGCCGAAGGCCGAGGTCGATCCGATCCGGGTTGTTCGGATCACTCGGGTCGAGGAAGACGCCTTCGCGGTGAAACGGGTTTACGCCCCCCGGCGTGTCGAGGAAGGAACAGCGATTCAGCCGGTCGCTGAAGTCTTCATGAAGGATGAGGATCGCCGCAGCCTTGTGGTCGCGGATGAGACCCTCGGCCTTGTCGGCGTCCTTGATGGACTGGATGTTGATGCCGCGCGACTCGCGAAGATCCTGGATCACCATTTTCGCCCACGATTTGCCGCGAATCCCGACTCCTTCGTCGAGATCGACGACGAAGATTTTGAGGGTATCGTCGGGCTTCTGGCCAAAATTCTCGTCCAACAGCAAGCCCAGGACGAGGATGAACAACAAGGGCATGCCGAGGAGCAACCCCGCCGCCATGCGGTCGCGCAGCAGGAGGCGGAGTTCCTTACGAGCCAGGGCCAGGACGACGTACATTTGGTCACTCCTCTTAGTGTTTAGTGTTTAGTTTTTAGTGTTTAGTGAGAAGGTTTAGTCGCGGCGCAACGCGGAGCGCGCTCGCCTCGCGCCGCCTGAGCACTAAACACCAAACACTAAACACTAAACACTAAAGGTCAATCTCGCAAAGCCCTGCCTGTTAGGTGCAGGAACACCCGCTCCAGGTTCGGCTCTTCGGTTTCCAGGTGGATCAACTCGACGTTCGCCTCGTTCAACAGGGCGATCAGCCGGATCAACATGCCTTTCACATCGGAGCCGTGCAACTCGAGGTCGCCGTCCTCCGTGTCGCGCAGGGTGCATCCGGGGATCTCGGCGAGTCTCGCGCGTAGGGCGGGCGACATACCCCCGAGCCGACATCGGACGAGTCCCTGGAGCTTTTGGAGCAGTCCGGGCAGCGTGTCACACGCCTGGAGTTTGCCCTTATCGATGATGCCGATCCGCGTGCAGAGGGCCTGCACTTCCTCCATGTAATGGCTCGTGTAGACGACGGTCAGCCCTCCCGCGTTCAGCCGGCGCACCTCCTCGAAGATCAAGTTGCGCGACTGCGGATCGACGCCGACGGTCGGCTCGTCGAGCAACAGGAGGCGCGGATCGTGGACCAGGGCGATGGCGAGATTGAGCCGCCGCTTCATGCCGCCGGAGAACGTTACCGCTCGGTCATCGGCGCGAGCCTCCAACCCGACAGCCGCGAGCAGCTCGCCGGCA
The DNA here is from genome assembly GCA_025356615.1 of Planctomycetia bacterium. Classification (GTDB taxonomy): domain Bacteria; phylum Planctomycetota; class Planctomycetia; order Gemmatales; family Gemmataceae; genus JANXSH01. The sequence goes on from JANXSH010001034.1 coordinate 2,051, forward strand.
CGGGTCCGCAAGGAGATCCCGCCGAGGCCGAACAGCTCGCCGAAGAAGGTCAGGTTCTCTCTCGCGGTGAGCTGTTCGTAGATCGCGAGATCCTGCGGCACGATGCCGATGAGCCGACGCACGTCGAGGTTCCCCGAGGAGACACGCTCGCCGTTGACGAGAACTTCCCCAGAGGTCGGCAGCCCGAGACACGAGAGGATACTCAGGAGCGTCGTCTTGCCTGCGCCATTGGGGCCGAGGAGGCCGAACAACTCGCCCGGCATGACTGAGAAACTCACGCCGTCCAGGGCCATGAGTGTGCCATAGGTCTTGCGAACGTCGCGGACATCGAGCAGGGGCTTCATGGTCGGTCTCGGACGAGGGATGCGGTATGGAGACATCTTAGGCGGATCAGCCCCCGATGGTCAGTGAAGGAGGAAATGGGATCGAACCGAACACTAAAAGAGATGCGAGCCGAACGGCAGGAATGGTTCACCTCCGCTTCATCTTGGCATTCATGAGACCGTGTGCAGTAATCGCTGTTTAGGCGAGCCGGGAGCGTAATAGTAGTTTCAAGTTCACGGGGAGAGGTGAAGCCGGTGTGATGCTGACCCCACCCCCCAACCCCCTCCCCTAAAGGGGAGGGGGAGCAGGAGGCATGTCTGAAGGCTTTACGTCTCCCATTGGCCGGTCTGGCTCCCCCTCCCCTTTAGGGGAGGGGGTTGGGGGGTGGGGTCAGCCGTTGACAGGC
>JANXSH010001035.1 GCA_025356615.1 Planctomycetia bacterium
CTACCCGGCCGACGCGACACTCGCGCCCGGCGGGGTAGACCTGGAGGTGCGCGACCTTCGCCTTGGGATCGGCGGCGTCTTCCTTGGGCAACGCGGGAGCCTTGGAAGGCTCGGCCTCGTGGTCCTTCTTGCCGATGCAAATCAGTTGCGTCGTGGTCGTGAAATAGACCCGCCCGTTGACGACCGCCGGCGCGCCGTGTAGTTCGACTGCGGTGCCGTCCAAGCCTGGGAATCGCCACTGGAACAGGCGCTTGCAATCGGTTTTCGATGGCTGGAGGATGTGGAACTTGCCGTCCACCTCGCTGACGTAGATCTTGTCGTCGGCGAGAACCGGATCGCCCTTGGTGTTCTTCCCGTACCCGAACACCCACTGCTCCACGCCCGTCTTGGCGTCGAGGCAATAGAGGTTGGCGGCGGCATCGGCGATGTAGAGGAGGCCGTTCTCGGCGTCGAGGATCGGGGCCGTGAATTTCGCCTTGATCCCGTCCACCTTCCAGACGAGTTTCGGCGCGCCGTCCGCGACCTGCGACCCATCGACGCAGACGACTCGGCCCTGCGTACCGTTGCCGGAATTCTCTTCGCCGTGGCCGACATAGACCAGGTCGCCGTGGACGACGGGGGAGACGTTGACGGCCCCGCCCCCGTCCTCGAACTTGTAGCTCCACGCCTTCACGCCCGTGCGGACCTCGAAGGCGTGGAGGCAGCCGTCCCCGCCGCCTGTGAGGACGAGGCGTTTCCCCTTGATGACCGCGACGACGGGCGTCGCTTGGTTGGTGCCGTGGACGCGGTGGTTGCCCGAACCCCACCAGACGACCTTGCCGGTCTTCTTATTAAAGGCGACCAGGCGCGTGCTGCCGATCGTCTGCTCGCCCCAACTGGAGTTGACGAAGCCGAAGATGACCTTGTCCTCATCGACGATCGGGCTGGTGATGCGCCCGCCGTAGCCGCTGACCCGGCCGAACTCCTCGACCATCGAGTGCTGCCAGACGACCTTGCCCTTCTTGTCGAAGCAGAAAAAGTTCCCCGCCGTGGTGTGGGCGTAGATGTTACCCGTCTCGGGGTCGCCGACGAGGTGCGTGAGGCCGAGCCGGTCCTCGACGATGTCGGTGTGCCAGACGTTGAACTTGTGTTCCCATACGACCACGCCGGTGTCGGCGTTCAGCGCCATGACGCGCTCCTGCTGCGTGATGCCTTCGCCGATCTTGTTGATGATGTACACCTGGCCGTCTTGCACGATGGGAGTCGTGATGCTGCCGTGGGGCACGGCGAAGACGACGTTCTCCTCCTTGCCCTTGGCGAGGGAGAACCTCTCGGGCAGATCCCGCTCGCGGGATACCCCGTTTTGCTCGGGCCCGCGCCAGAACGACCAGTTCCGGCTGGCGGCGGGGGCGGCCGTCGTCGCGACGGACAGAACGAGCAGCACCAGAAGCGTGTGTCTCATGAGATCGGCTCTCTCTGGGTTCCAGTCGGCGTGTGTACAGGGCCGGGGTCAGGTGGGGAAGGAGCGTGTCCGGCCTATGGGCTAGGATTGTTCTACGGCGGAGGCGGGGTCGGAGCAACGCCGGGGACCGGAAAAGATGCTGGACGCTAGCAATACCGTCGAACGAAGGAGGTAGGGTGGGTCGAGCGGCGAGGCCCACCACCAACCCTCGGCGTCATGCTAAGGGTTGAAGCCAGTGGCGTTCTGGTGGGCCTCGCTCCGCTCGACCCACCCTACCTCCTTCGTTCGACGGTATCGCGCCCAAGCGTCGAGCGTCGAATGCAGAGTAGTAGACCGAAGAGAACCCTCTCTTATTTCATTCTGCCCTTTGCACTCGGCCGTTCACTTCCCTGTCTTCTTTATCATCGTGATCTCGTTGCCCTTCGCGTTGTGCGAGACGCGATCCATGAACGTCTGGATGAGCAGGAGGCCACGCCCGGAGACGTTGCCCAGGTTGCTGGGGTCGGTCGGATCGGGCAGGGTATTGGGGTCGAATCCGTTGCCCTCGTCGGCGATGTGGAAGGACAACTCTTGGCGGGTGAAGCGCACGGTCACGGTGATGCGTCGGTCGCTGTAGGGAGGCTCGGACCGCCGCGCGACGGAGAGGCGGTAATACTGTTTCTCGTCCACCTCCCGGAGGGAGGAGTTGAGGTCGAGGTTGCCGTGGAGCATCGCGTTGGTGAGGGACTCGTGCAGGGCGACGCCGAGGAGGACGAGGCCGCTCGGCTCGCACAGCTTGAGCCGGCTCAGGTCGTCTTCGATGTGCGCCACGAGGGACGGGATGAGGCCCGTGTCGTTTTCGAGGGAGAATCGTGTCTCGAAGAGGTCCATCCGGGAGAGCAGGCGGGCGTCTTGCAACTGGCTCTTGGAGGCGGACAGGATCTGCTCGAGGATGTCGGCGAGATCCCGCGCAAGCCCCTTCTTGGGGACGTAGCTCGCGGCCCCTTGGTTGAGCGCCTGGATGGCGATGTCCTCGCTCCCGTGAGCCGTCATCAGGATGACCGGGGTCATGGGATACTTGCTGCGAATCGCCTGCACGAGCTGCAACCCGTCCATCTCGGGCATGAGCATGTCGGTCAGGACGATGTCGTACTTGTTCTGCTGCATCATGGCGAGCGCCTCGACGCCGTGTTCGGCGAACGACGCTTGCCAATCTCCCATCTTCTGGACGATAGAGCCGGCCAGGTGACGATCCATGGCCGAATCGTCCACGATGAGCACGCTATGGTGTGCGGTGCCGAAGACGATTTGCTCGGGATTGGAAGAGGTGGAACTGTTCATGGACCGTCTCCGGGAAGAACTCGTTCGGTGACTCGCTGGAAATGATTATGCCAAACTGCGGACAAAGCACAAGGGGCCAGAGGAAGAGGATTTCAGAATCTATCGACGACTTCAGTCGCGCGGTGCTCGGCTCATCCCGCCTTCGGGTCTCACGTCCCACTGAGTCGCGTCCAGCATCCCCGCTGCCGCGAGGCGCTGGACCTTGACCGCCGCGCGGGCCTCTCCGGGCGACTCCTGTCCAGGGGCGCTTCCCCAGAGGATGCGCGTCTTCCCCAATTCGAGGACGATCGCGCCGGAGACGAACCCGATCTCGCCGGGCGTCTCGGGGTGGAAGCCCGCGTCACGCAGTAAGGCCGCGACGCGCGTGGCGGCGACGACATTCGGGTCGTCCCACAACTGCCCGGCACGCGATACAGGGGCGCGGACCTTGCCGCGCAGGCGCGGCAAGCCTCGGGCGCTGGCGTTGGCCTGCAAGAGGACGCCTTCGCCATCGACGACGCGATTCGGCGGCACCGAGAGGGCCGGTCGGCGGAACTCCAGGTCGGCGCGAACTACCCCCGGCGAGGGGAATTCCAGAAGGCGGACTCGCGCCACCCAGGGATGCAGCGCGAGCGCGTCGAACATCTGCTGCCGCGTCTCCGGGGCCAGCGCGTTGAGGCGATCGGGCAGGTTCGCGAGGTATTGCGCCTCCCCGAGGAACTCGACGCGGGTCATGCCGGGCGGGCTGTCGCATTCGATGTCGGTAAACGCGATCGTGTGTTCGCCCGCGTCTCGGAGGCGGGCGGTGAAATACTGCCCCAGCCACAGGACGCCGCCCAGCAGGCCGGCACCCAGCGCGAGCGGGAGCAGCAACTGGACGAGCCAGCGACGGGCCGACCGCGTAGCGACGGGGATGGCCGGGGCGTCGAGCGCGGGGTCATCGGCTGGATCCTTCCGGGCACGCGGCATGGGTCGCTCACCAGACGGTTATTTCCTGCTTCAACGCCACATTGAATCGCTCCTGCACGCGCGACCGCATGAGGTCGATGAGACGCAACACGTCGCGACTCGTCGCCCCCTTGTGGACGACGATGTAGTTCGCGTCGCGGTCGCTGACCTCGGCCCCGCCGACTTTCGTCCGGGCCAGGCCGGCTTGTTCGATCATCGCGCTGGCGCTGAGGCCGCGTGGGTTCTCGAAGATGCGCCCGGCCGCCTGGAAGATGGCCGGCTGCGTTGCCTTGCGCATGATCCAGGTCTTGCGCATGCGCTTGACGATGGCGTCGGCGCGGTCGCTCTCCAGGGCGAACTCGACGGTCAACAGGACCGGGTCGTCGAGGTTCGTCACATGGTCGCCGAAGCGCAACTCCTCCCGGTCGCGCGTCTGGACCTCGCCCTTGCTGTCGAGGACTTCGACGAGGCGGACGTACTGTCCGATGTCGCCGGAGCGGTCGCCGGCGTTGGTGCGGAGCGCTCCGCCCACCGTGCCGGGGATGCCGACGAGCGTTTCGAGGCCCGCGAGACCGAGGCGGGCCGTCGCCGAGATCAGGGCGGACACCGCGACGCCCGTCCCGGCCCGGACCCGGCTGCCCTCGATCGAAATCTCGTTGAACACCGGGGCGCTCAGACGCAAGACCGCCCCGCTGACGCCCTCGTCGCGGATGAGCATGTTGCATCCGCTGCCCAGGACGCGCAAGGGGATGTGGTCGGCGAAGCAGCGCCGGACGACGCGGGACAGCTCGTCGAGCGTGCGGGGCTGGATGAGCATCTCGGCGGGGCCGCCCAACTCGAGGTGCGTGAACGGGGCCAGCGACTGGTCGCGCTGGATGATATCGCCAAACTCCTCGAGTGCGGCCATGCCTCGACTCCTGGGCCACCGATTCCCTCGGGTCATCATAGGAGGGCGATGGCGCTCCGGTCAACGCCATGAATCCGGGTTCGCGGCGGTCGCCGACTGGCAACGAACCCGCCGACATCCATCGGGGTTACGCGATTGGCGAGCGGCCCGTGTCAACGGGCTGGTCCCGAACGACCGAAGACGGCCCCTTTTACAGGGGCCGCTCGCCGACCGCGTAACCCCTAATCTATAAACTAGGCGTGATGAGATTCAACGAAACTACCCCCGACCCCACCCGACCGCTCGCCGTCCTCGTGTCCGGGGGACTAGACAGCGCGATCCTGCTCGCGGAATCGTGCTGCCTCCACCCGGCGGTCCATCCGCTCTACGTCCGCTTCGGCCTCGCCTGGGAGGAAGTCGAGCAGGCTCATCTCTCGCGTTTCCTCATGCGAATTGCCTGCCCCGCGCTTCGGCCTCTGGTGCGGCTCGACGTACCGGCCCGCGATTTGTACGGCGAACACTGGAGTACGACGGGTCAGAATGTCCCCGACGCGAACAGCCCCGACGAGGCGGTCTTCCTGCCGGGGCGGAACGTGCTGTTCCTCTCCAAGGCGATCGTCTGGTGTCACCTTCACGGCGTGCCTGCGGTCGCGATGGCGCAGCTGGGGTCGAACCCCTTCCCCGATGCGACGCCCGAGTTCATCGCCGATTTCCAGGCCGTCGTCAATCGGGGCATCGGCGGTGCGGTGCGGATCGTCCGGCCCTACGCCAGGCTGGACAAGGCTGAGGTTGTCCGCCGAGGTGCGGGGCTGCCCCTGGAGTGGACGTTTTCTTGCATCCGGCCCATCGACGGAAGACATTGCGGCGCGTGTAATAAGTGTGCCGAGCGGCAGAAGGGGTTCCGCGATATCGCCCTCCCGGACCCCACGCCCTACGGACGGAGGCAGCCATGTTCAGCGTGACGCGCGAGATCACCTTCTGTTACGGCCACCGGCTGCTCGATTACGACGGCAAGTGCAAGCACCTCCACGGGCACAACGGCCGGGCCGTCATCACACTCTCGGGCGACCACCTCGACGCGCTCGGCATGGTGGTCGATTTCAGCATCCTCAAGCGAGTCGTCGGGGGCTGGATCGACGAGACGCTCGATCATCGCATGATCCTGCACCGCGACGACCCGATCCTCCCGGCCCTGCGCGCGGCCCACGAGCCGGTCCACGTCATCGACGTGAACCCGACGGCGGAGAACATCGCCCGGCTGATCTTCGACTACGCCAGGGACCACGGCTTCCCGGTGAGCGAGGTTCGGCTGTGGGAGACGGATAGCTGCTACGCCAGCTACACCGGGACGGAGTGACGGGCTATTTCCATCGACGACTGCGCATGGTTCGGAGAGTGAGTGAGATAGAACTCGATCGAATCCGCGTCCCATTCATTATTTCGGGGCCGGCTTCTTTACCTCGAAAGGTATCTCGAAGGTCTTCCCTTCGACCTTCTTCTCGACCGGGCGCGAGATGTCAGTCTCGAACGGCCTTCCGATGCTGTTGCCCGAGCGATCCTCCAGGCGCGTGTCGGCCACCAGGTGGTACGACCCCGGTGTCCAGGCTCGCGCAGGAGTGAACCGCCAGACCGTTTCCTTTTCCTCGACGACGATCTTGCCCGGCACCCTCTTGCCTCGCGCGTCGATCACCCAGAGCATGCGGCCGAGCAGGGCATGGTCCATCGGCTTGGGGAATGCGACGCGCAAGTCGGACTTCCCGACCGTGAGATTCCACTTCTTCGGGTCGGGCTGCACGGCGTCGGGACCGGTCACGGTGAAACTCTTGCGGAAGGTAGTCACGAGGGGCGTCCCCTCGGCGTCCTTCCAGGTTCGTCCGACGACCAGCGTGTAGCGCTTGCCCTCTTCGAGCGCTGGGCCGACCTCCTCACGCGGCTTCAGCCCGCGCTTGATGCGACCCGGATCGATGAAGAGTGTGAACCGCGTCCCCTCGGGGTTCCACAATTCCTGATCGAGTTCGAGGAAGGGCAGGTCGATGGCCTTGCCCTTCTCGTCGAGGAGTTTGATGTGTCGGTACGAGTTCCCCTGGTCCATCGGGGCCGAGAAATGCACATAGAACTTGAGCAGGTTCTCCGGCAGCCGATCGTCCGTCGGATAGACGCGGGCTACGATCGCCGATGGCTTACGATCGAGTTTCGGCAACGACAACACCACCTCGACGGGCTTGGACTTGCCTCCGTCGAGCTTGCCGAGGTCGAGGACGGCGAGGTAGCGCACGCCGGGCGTCAGAGCGAATCGCGGCTCGAAGTGCAGGGCATCCTTGACGAAACGATGAGTCCCCAACATGGCGGGCTGACCCTCGCGGCTCTTGCCGGGACGCTGGACGTGGACGGAGAGAACCTTGGCCCGCTCGTCCGCATCCGGCCGGTTCAATGCCGTCAGCGCTTCCTTGCTCAGGCCCGTGACGACGATCGTGGTCCCCTCCTTGGTCGTCACGAGGCGCATGGTCGGGCCGTCGGCTCGGAGTGGGGAGCAGATGAGGAGGACGAGGACGATGAGGAACGGACGGGACATGATCGGTTTCCTTCCTACGCGAGGAGAGGGGGGAAGTCGGCGTCACGCCGACCCCACCCCCCGGCCCCCTCCCCTAAAGGGGAGGGGGAGCCAGACCGCATCGGGCAGGGGTCA
>JANXSH010001054.1 GCA_025356615.1 Planctomycetia bacterium
TCATCCACGGCCAGGGCATGGAGATGGAGTTGATCACCGAGGCCGCCCAGACGACACCGGGGGGCCGAAAGACCGGCAAGGATTCGATTTCGGGCGTCAAGTGGGTGGCGCTCAATTCGTCCGTGGACATGACCCTCTACCTGGATGAGCAGGTCGGCCTCATGGGGCCTGCGTCGGGTGGCCCCGTAAAGGGAGCGACGGCCCAGCCGCCCTCGACTCCGAGCAAACCTGTCACTTCTGACCCGCCTAAGAAGGCGAAGCTCGTCATCAAGACCCCCGGTCGGTTCCTCTACGAGATGAGCAAGGACCACGACTTGGCGACCTTCACGGTCCATCCAGCCGGGCCGATCGTCCCTTCCCGGATGGACAAGCCGAAACACGTCGAGGCGACGCGGTTCAATCCCGACGGCAAAGAAGATTATCTCGTGTGCCACCAACTGACGCTCCGCCTTCGCCGGAAGGAGGGCAGCGAACCGAAGCCCCCGGCGGCGGCCCGCCCCGGAGTCCAGGCCAAGCCCGTGAAGGCGGCCGGCTCCGATGACCACCCGATCGAGGGCACCGAGATCGAGTCGATGACGGCCATCGCCGACTTCACCCGGCCGACGTCCCAGGTAACGCTCGTTACCAATTCCGACAACAGTAGTATGTCGGCCACCGGACGGGACTTCTATCACAGCGCGCCCAAGGGGCTGACGATCCTGAAGGGGCAGCCCGTCGAGGTCCACAAGACCGACATCAAGAGCGAGAGCAAGATCGTGGCCCTAGAGATTCGGATCCAGAACGTCACGCCCCCTCTGGTGCCGGGTAAGCCGCCGGTCAAGCCCTACCAGGATATCTACGCGACCGGCCCCGGCGACATCCTTCTCATCGAGAAGAAGGATAACAAGCGCACGCAGGCGAACTGGCAGAAGCTCCTCACCTCGACCCGAGAAGGCGAACAGGATCTGTTGACGCTCACGGGGGCGGCACGGTTCGTCGACGAAGGGGCCGACCAAAGTCTTCGCGCCGAAACCCTGAAGGTCTGGCTCGACTTGCCGGACGCCAAACAGGCCAGCGACCGGCAGGAGGGCATTTCCTCGGGACGAAAGCCACGACACCTCGAGGCGACGGGCAACGTCGTCGCCCGGTCGCGCGACATGAACATCCATGACACGGGCAGGCTCGTCGTTCTCTTCACGGACGAGGCCCCCCAGACGACACTCCCCGCCGTGGGGTCGGCGACCGGCCCTCGCCCAGGAGTCACTCCCGGCCAAACGACTTCGGGGGACAGAACCCTCCCTTCTCGCCTGCCCGAAGGGCCATCGACCATCGGCCCCATGCCGACCGTCAACACCCCGCCAGCCACGAAAACGCCCGTGGGTCCGGCCCTCGGCGCGCCCGCCCCGAACGTCGAGGCCCGGCCCTTCGACCTGAGCGCTCGTAGTGTCGAGGCCAAGGTCATCCGTGGCGCTCTCAAGAACACGATCGACCAGCTCTATTGCGACGGCACCGTCGTCGTCCGCCAGGATCCGGCGAAGGCCGAGGAGAAGGGCACCGAGGTCAAGGGTGACACGTTGCGGATGACGGCGGGCCTCGACGGCGGCTACTTCCTCGTCGTGACCGCCGACAAGGAAAACGTCGCAGAACTGACCACCGACAAGATCTACATCATGGGGCCGGAGGTGAACATCGATCAGACCAGCAACAAGGCGTGGGTCATCGGCACCGGGGCCATGAGGATGGAGAGCGCTACCAACTTCCAGGGCGAGAAGCTCGAGAAGGCGGTCCCGCTAACGGTCCTCTGGGACAAGAGCATGATCTTCAACGGCGAATCCGCTGAGTTCACTGGCAACATCACTGCCGAGCAGGAGAAGTCCCGCCTTGCCTGCCAGCACTTGCAGGTGAACTTCGACAAACCTATCTCCCTCAAGCAAGGGAACAAGACCGCCCAGCCAGCCCGCGTCAGTCAGATGCTCTGCGATAATAATGTCCGCATCGAGGAGCGGGTCTTCACCGGCACCGAGCTGACGAAGTACACCCGCCTCGAGGGGCCGGTCGTTCACATG
>JANXSH010001059.1 GCA_025356615.1 Planctomycetia bacterium
CACGCGCCGAGCCAGGCGACATCGTGGTTGCCCCAGACGAACGCTAGCCGGGGCTGGCGCATGAGGTAGTCCACGACGCGATCGCCGCGCGGCCCGCGGTCCCAGCAGTCGCCGCCGATGAGCAGTTCGTCGATGGCGAGGTTGCGCACGACGCGCACCGTCGTTCGCAGCAGGTGCAAGGCGCGGTCGTGGCGGACGAGCGGCCCGATGAGCGCCTCGTGGAACTGCGGCCCCCGGTCGCCGCCCGGCTCGCGCAGAAGTTCGGCGAAGAGGTCGCGATAGTCCGCCGGAATCGCCTCGAGCGCGCGGCGGAACGGATACCGGCGGGCGAGGAGGTTGACGAGGAAGAAGAGGTCGCCCAGGACGCGGCGACAGAACGCCTGGCGAACGTCCGGGTCGCGCAACTTCGGCTCGAGGCGGTGGAGCGTCTCGCGCGGGTAGAACAGGAGGGAGAGGAACTCCGGCACGTCCTCCTCGCTCATCCGCCCCGCGAAGACGCGCTTGACGAGGGGCCGGAGGAGGCCGGAGGCGTTGTTGATGACGTGGCGGAGTTTGACATCGTCGCCGTGGATGTCGCTGAGGATGTGGACCGTGGACATCGGCAGCGTGAGTTCCGCCGACAGCCGGGCGATCTCCGCGAGGGCGGCGTCGAGGGACGGGAATTGCCGCGCCAGCGGCCGTAGGGCCGCGAGGGTTTCGTCTTGGGGCGGTCGCATGGCCGGGCCTCCTCCGAAGGGTCGTTCAGAGAGGCATTGTACGAACGAGGCATTCTCGTTCACTCCCCCGCGAGTTTCATCTCGTCGATTACCTGCTCGACGCCCGTCGTCGATCGTGTTAGGTCGAGGATCCGCTGGCGCGTGGCGGCATCCGGCACCGTCGCCCGGAGGCGGACGACCCCAGGCGAGGGGGCGGTGATCTGCACCTCCGTCTCGGGGACGTAGCGATCGTACAGGAGCCGCACGCGCACCCGACCGGGGAGGCCGGTCTCCTCGAGCGGCCCGCGCAAGCGCCCGGCCATTGCCTCGGGAGAGAGGCCGAATCCCGCCTCGAGCTTCTGCCCCGCTCGTTGGCCGATCTTCGCCAGGATATCCACGTCACGGGATTGACACCCGGCGACGAGCAGGGGACAAAGGAGGAAGAATCGGCGCATGGAGGAAATCCCCGAGTCGGGGCGGTTCGACGCCCCGGATGTATCTTGTCGCCGCCAGGATACCCCCTCGCCCCCTCCCCGCAAACCCCAGATCGCGAGGCACCCATGTCCGAACCCATCTACCCCGACGCCGACATCCCTGCCAAGATCGCCGAACACGGCCTGACCGGCTGGTATCTCGAGGACGGCTGGCTCCGCCGCAAGTTTACGACCGACGGCTGGCCGACGACGCTCATGCTCGTGAACGCCATCGGCTACCTCTGCGAGGCCGCCTGGCACCACGCCGACCTGGCCGTGACGTGGGGCAAGGTGTGGGTGAAGCTCAAGACGCACTCGGCGGGCGGCATAACCGACAAGGACTTCCTGCTCGCCCGCAAGATCGAAGAGGTCGCCCTGTGGCGGCCCGAAAAGGGCGGGGCGCTGGAGGGGACTCCGAACAAGTTCGTGCGCGGGTAGCCCCAATACCGTTGAAGGAAGGCTGCTGACTCGATGGTAGACTTCACGCGCCGATGAGTGACCCATTCTCGAGAGTCTGGAATTTGGCATGGTTTGGGGGTGACAGAAGTAGGCCCCTCGAGCCGAGCCGGACCAGCCCCGCTCGGCTCGCGGGGCCTACTGATACCCTGATCGCTGTCTTCTCGAACCATGCCTTATTTTCGACCGAGGTAATCCTCACCACAACCACCAGGAGCCGGTAATCAGGATGTAGACGGCGAGCAGGGCGTTCGTGACGGCATGGGCGAGTACGGCATCGCCCACCCGCCCGCGGCGATATAGAGCCAGGGCGTAGACCATCCCCGCCAGCGTTCCGGCCAGCCAGCGGCCATGTAGCAGCCCGAACAGAGCCGAGGAGATGAGGAAAGAGAGCCAGGTGAAGCGGCCCACCGGAACTTCC
>JANXSH010001060.1 GCA_025356615.1 Planctomycetia bacterium
CGGTTCGTTCATGTCATCGCTGAATCGGCCCTCGTCGCGCGATGTCTATCTCGTCGTCCTGTCGTCCGAGGAGAAATCCCCCCTCGCGCCGGAGAGCGATGAGGAGAACGCAGCCCCGGCGAAGCCCGCGCCCAAGGGGCCGAAGGTCGAAGAGAAGACGATCCCCGTGATGGCGGTCGCGCCGCCCGCCCCGACAGTGCCGGGGGCGACGCGCATCGATATCGAGGACATCGACCAGCGCATCCTGGCGCTGCCGGTGGCGACGAAGAACTATCTCGGACTCGTGGCCGGCAAGGCCGGCAGTGTCTACATGGTCGAAGCCCCCGAGTTCACATGGGTCGGCTCGACCTCACGCACCACGCCTGCGCCAAGGATCGTTCTGCACAAGTTCGACCTCAAGGCACGCAAGGCGGATAAGGTTCTCGAGGGTCTCAACGGCTTTACGCTGTCGGCCGACGGCGAGAAGATGTTGTACTCGCTCATGGGCCGATGGTTCATTGCCTCGACGAGCGGCCCGGTGGTCCCTGGCGTCGGGGCCATCAGCCTCGCCGGCATGCAGGTCCGCATCGATCCCCGCGCCGAGTGGCGGCAGATGTACCGCGAGACGTGGCGCATCCAGCGCGACTTCCTGTACGACCCCAAGGCACACGGCTACGACCTTGAGAAGGCCGCGAAGCGCTACGAGCCGTTCCTCGCCGGGGTGGCGACGCGCGGCGACCTGTCGTACCTGTTCGAGGAGATGCTCGGCGGGTTGGCCCTCGGCCACGTCTATATCCAAGGCGGCGACCGACCCGGCGTGTCTGGGCCGAGGAACGGCCTACTCGGGGCCGACTTCGCGATCGAGAACGGCAAGTATCGCTTCACGCGCGTCTACCGAGGCGAGAACTGGAATACGGACCTGCGTGCCCCGCTGACCCAGCCCGGCGCGATGGTGAAAGCGGGCGAGTACCTCCTCGCCGTCGATAACCAGCCGCTCGACGGGACCGATAGCGTCTATCGCCTCCTCGAGGGCAAGGGCGGTCGGGCGGTCACGCTGCGCATCGCCGCGAACGCCGACGGCACCGGCGGTCGGGATGTCGAAGTGACGCCGACGCTGAACGAGCTGGCGCTACGCCATCATGCCTGGGTGACGGACAACCGCCTGAAGGTCGAGAAGGAGTCGAAGGGCAAGATCGCCTACATCTACTTGCCGAACACCGCTGGCGCGGGGCACGATCGCTTCGTCCGCGAGTTCTACGCCCAGATCGGCAAGCAGGGCGTCATCATCGACGAGCGCTTCAACGGCGGTGGCTTCCTCGCCGACGAAGTCATCGAAGCGCTGAACCGCAAGGTGCTGAACTACGTCACGATGCGCGACGGTGCGGACCAGGTCCACCCGCGCGGCATCTTCGGCCCCAAGGTGATGCTCATCAACGAGTTCGCTGGCAGTGGCGGCGACTACCTGCCGTACACCTTCCGCCAGGCAAAACTCGGCACGCTAGTCGGCAAACGCACCTGGGGCGGCCTCGTCGGCATCGGCGGCTACCCGTCGCTGATCGACGGCGGCGGCGTGACCGCGCCGCACATGGGCATCTGGTTCCCCAACGGCAAGTGGGACGTGGAGAACTACGGTGTCGCGCCCGATGTCGAGGTCGAGTTCGACCCGAAGGCGGTGCGCAACGGCGGCGACCCGCAACTCGACAAGGCGATCGAGATCGCGTTGACCGAGCTGAAGGCGAACCCGGTGAAGCACCCGAAGCGGCCCGCGTTCCCGGAGTATCACGGGCCGAAGAAGGAGACTTCGCGGCGGTGAGAGTGGAGGTGAATCACAGCGGCCCAGTCGCTCCGAGAGGGGGCGGCTGGGCCGTTGGTGTTTAGTTCAACAGTAGTGGCTGCGTCGTTTAGCCACAATACCGTTGAATGAAACTCGACGTTCATGGTTTTTACGCCGAAGGCGTTACACACCAAAGCCCAGGGTCGTGAGCGCAGCGAGCGCACCCTGGGGACGCGGACAGCGCCCTACGTCCATATTTCACCACATGGTCTCACCCGGAATATCCCAATCGAGGTGCACCCCCGGTTCCCAGGGTGCGCTCGCTGCGCTCACGACCCTGGGCTTCGTTGTGTAACGCCTTCGGCGTAAAAACCCATGTCAGACCAGCTCTCGAGGGCGGGGCATCCCACGTTTTGTCTCATCGTCCCTAGCTTCGAATATCCCTTCACCCGACCGGCTGTTTCCGTCGGCGCAATCCGTAGCCGACCAGCCCAGCGAGGCCGAAGCCGAGCAGGGTCAGGCTGGCAGGTTCAGGGACGGCATTCGCTTGCGAGATGAGGTCATAGCCAATCACGTCGAGGTTGGTCGTATCGACCTGCGAGAAGGAATGGGCCTGGTTCGAGCCTGTGGAAGCAT
>JANXSH010001069.1 GCA_025356615.1 Planctomycetia bacterium
GTCCTCTTTCACTGCGGGGGAGGCACGGAGGAGGCGGGCCGGCATGCGCCACAGGCGAATCGAGAAGTCCGCGCCGGGGACGTATTTGCCGTTGGTCGAGCCGCCCCCGCCCGCCGTCAGGAAGTGCTTCCCGTCCGGTGCCCACACGACGCTCCAGACCCATTCGCGGTGATTGGCGAAGCGGTACAACTCGTCGCCCGTCTCCACCTCCCACAGCCGTGTGCTGCCGTCGTAGCTGGATGTCAACACGGTCCGGTCGTCCTTCGCCAGGGCGACGCTCGTGATCCCGTAGACGTGCCCGAGGTAGTGTTGGAGGGAACGACCCGACTCGATGTCCCAGAGTTGCATGGCCTGGCCCCCACCCGATAGGAACCGCTTGCCGTCCGAGAGGGCGGCCAGCCCCTCCACGTCTTCGCCGTGGTTCAGGGTCTTGACCGCCTTGCCGCCCGTGACATTCCAGAGCCGAACGGTCTTGTCCCTGCCGCCCGAGAGGATTTGCTTCTCGCCGGGGAGGAATACGGCACTGCGCACCCAGTTGGTGTGGCCCTCGAAGACCTGGAGCGTCTCGCCCTTGGCGGTATCCCACAATCGCACCGTCTTGTCGTGGCTCGCGGTCAGCATGCGCGAGCCGTCGCGGGAGAACGTGATCTGCGGGATTCCGTCTTTGTGCCCCACGAATTCCCGCACCCGCTTGCCGGACTCGATGTCCCACATCAGGAGTTTGCCGTTCTCCAGGCCCGCGACGGCGTGCTTCCCGTCCGGGCTATACCCGGCCGAATTCACCTGCGCGTCGATCCCCTCGAACTCCCGGATCGCCTTGCCCGTCGCCACGTCCCAGAGCTTCAGCGTCTTGTCGCCCTCCGGCCACCCGCCGCCGGAGACGACCTTCTTGCCGTCGGGGGAGAACACGGCGATCCGCACCGGCCCCTTGTGGCCGTCGAAGAGCCGGACGGGAGACAGCCGGGCGTCCCAACGGGACACGGCCCGGTCCTCGCCGAGGGTGAAGAGTTGCTGCCCGTCGGAGCGGTACGCGACGGCGAGGACGCCGCCCGCGTGCGCGTAGTGGGACGATAGCATCTTTAGGGGTGCTACTGTCCACAACTGGAAGCTCCCGCGCTGGTCGCCGGTCACGAGAGTCTTTCCGCCTGGGGAGAGCGCCATCGCGAGGATCGGGCTGTCTACGTTCGGCACAACCGAAACGGTGGCCAACACACTCGCGAGTTCCTTACCCGTCGTCACATCCCAACTCTTCACCAGACTATCTTCGCCCGCTGAGAATAGCCCCGTCCCGTTTGGCGAGAAGACCAGCCCCCGGACCGTGCCCTCGTGCCCGCGCAACACCTTCTTGCTGGCGAAGTCGGCCAGGCTCCAGACGCGGATCGACTTGTCCGAACTCCCTGAGGCCAACTGCTTGCCGTCGGCAGAGAAAGCGAGCGTCCGCACCGACGCCCGGTGCCCTTCGAGGACGCGCGGCGCGGCCTTGCCCGTCAGATCCCACAGGCGGACCGTCTTGTCATACGAACCCGAGGCGACCCACTTCCCGTTCGGCGAGAACCGCACGGCGAACACCCAACTATCGTGCCCTGTAAATTGCTTATGCTCCTTGCCGGTCGCCGTGGACCACACTCGGACCGTCGTGTCCGTGCCGGCGCTCGCCAGCCACTTCCCGTCCGCCGAGAAGTCCAACGTCGTGACGGCGTCGTCGTGGCCCTTCAGCGTGAAGAGGATGTCCTCGGTCGTCGTATCCCGCAAGGTGACGTACCCCGAGTCTAGTCCCAGGGCGATCCACTTCCCGTCGCGGGAGATGGCCATCGCGACGGGCGCGGGCTGGGGCTTCGTATCCTGCAACGGGCCGAGAGTCGCCGACACCTTGCGGGTTTTCAGATCCAACAACTGGGGCACACTCCGCGTCCCGGCGGAGAGCAGCGACTTGCCGTCCGGCGAGATGGCGATTTGGCTGCTGGGGTGCCCGTCCAGCCGGGCGATTTCCTTGCCGTCGGCGACGTTCCACAGCAGGATCGAGTTGAACCAACTCCCGCTCGCCAGGGTCTTGCCGTCGGGGGTGAAGGCCAGACCCTGGACGAAGTGCGTGTGGCCCTCGAGGACTTGTTTGCTGGCAAACGTCTTGCCGTCCCAGAGGCGGACGGTCTTGTCGGCGCTGGCGGTGGCGAGGTGGGTGCCGCGCGGGGCGAACGCGACCCCTAGCACCGGGAGCTTGTGACCGTCGAGCCGGGCCACACGCTTCCGCGTCGCCACGTCCCAGACCACGGCGTAGCAGGTTTCGGGCCGGGCGTAGTCGCCGCCGCCCGTGGCCAGGTGCTTGCCGTCGGGGGAGAAGGCGAGGCAACGCCATTCGGCCTTCTCCCCCAGGAAGCGGTGGACGATCTTCCCGGTGGCCGGGTCGCGCAACTGTGCCTCGCCTCCCTCGGTGGCCACGCCGAGCCACTTGCCGTCGGGCGAGTAGCCGACCCGCTTGGCCGGGCCGGGCGCATGGGCCGAGAAGACCTCCTTGCGCGACTCGACATCGATGGCCCGAACCCTGTTGCCGAAGCCGGACCAGGCCAGCCGTTTGCTGTCGGCCGAGAAGGAGACCGAGACGACGCCGTTCGGCTCCCGCCGACGCCACAGGCGCTTGCGGGTGGCGACATCGAACAGCTCCACGTCGCCGGGCGTGAACACCGAGCCGCTGCCCGCCGCGAGGTATTTCCCGTCGGGCGAGAAGGCGACGCCGAAATAATCCTTGGTCTCCGCGAAGAGGCGGACCGGCACGGGCGGAAGCTCCCTGGCGTCCTGGGGTGCCTCTTCCTCGACCTTCGGCCCCGCCTGCTCAACCTGCCAGGCGAACGACGGCACGAGCGGCAGGGCGCTGACGGCCAGGAGGAGGAGAATCCATCGAGCCAGCCGCCCCATTCGTCGCGTCGTGTTCGTCGCGTTCATCGTATACCTTCCCTTGGTCGCATTTGTGTCCCGCCCCAACCTGATCCGATCAGCCGCCCGGCGTGATGCGGCGATGTGATGACGATTCGGGAGGGTGTGGCACCTGCCGAATTGGAAGACTCGAGTACCGTACTGCCCGGCCCCGGCGAGGAACTCCAGAAAGGTCTCGATGCCGGTCATGAATGTGCATTCTTATACGGATAGAACGTCCTGTTGAGATAGCGACCGGGGCGCATAGGGGCAAGCGAACAAGTGAATCGGAGTCGATTCGGCGGCGTCACCTCTTACCGATAAGGCGAGCGGCGTCAATTCTTGTCCCCCCTCTCCGCTGTACCATTGGCATCTACAAGAGTCGAAGAGAGAGGGTGAGGTCTCTCAGAGGCTGACCCCACCCCCCAGCCCCCTCCCCTAAAAGGGAGGGGGAGCAAGACCGGCCAGTGGGAGACTTCACGCCAAAAGACATG
>JANXSH010001084.1 GCA_025356615.1 Planctomycetia bacterium
GTTTCACACCCGCAAGACCAACGCTTACTTGTTTCTCGGGATCGGCTTCCTGGGAACGGCCTTTCTGGACGGCTATCACTGCGTCGTCACCTCCAGCTTCTTCGCCCAGTATTTTCCCTCCCCGCCGCCATCACTGATCCCTTGGAGTTGGTCGTCCTCCCGGCTGTACTTGTCGGTTGTGCTGTTCGTCAGTTGGTGGGCCTGGCGGCGCGAGGCGCGGCTCGGCGACGCGGGCCGCATCCGCGAGTGGATCGTGTACGCCAGCGTGGGCGCGTCCGCCCTTGCGAGCGTCCTGTTCTTCGCCCTGGTCCCGCTGCCTGGGGCACATTTTCCGGGCCTTTTCTTCCCTCGCCCGCAGGAGTTCGTGCCCGCATTCTTCCTGCTACTCGCACTGATCGGTTACTTACGCAAGGGCCACTGGAAAACCAACCATCTGGACCACTGGCTGGTGCTGTCGCTGATCGTCGGTGTGATGAATCAGTCCCTGGTCATGTCCTTTTCCGGCGGTCTGCACGACACGATGTTCAACGCCGCTCACCTGCTCAAGATCGTCAGTTATGTTTGCGTCCTGGCCGGACTGCTGACGGATGTTTATTTCCTCTTCAAACTGAAAGAAGAAGAGCATATCGATCAACTCGAGGCCGAGATCGCCGAGCGCAAGCGGGCCGAGCAACGCCTCGCCATCCAGTACGCCATCGTTCGTATCCTGGCGGAGTCCCCTAGCCTCGCCGACGCGATCCCGAAAATCCTTCAGGTCGTCTGCGAAAACCTGGGATGGGAACTGGGCACCTATTGGCGCTTGGATGCGACCCTACAGCGACTCCGCTGCTTCGATCTCTGGCATGTTCCTGGAGCGGACTTTACCGCGTTCAAGAATGCGACCCGACAATGCGTCTTTCCCCTTGGGATCGGCTTGCCGGGGCGCGTTTGGAGCCAGCGCGAACCCGCCTGGATTTCCGATGTCGTTCTGGACAAGAATTTCCCACGGGCACCATTCGCCGCACGGAGTGACATCCACGGGGCGTTTGCCTTTCCGCTCCAGTGGGCCAATGAGATCATTGGCGTCATCGAGTTTTTCAGCCACGAAGTCCGTCAGCCGGATGAGGAACTGTTGCCGATCTTTGGTGTCATCGGCAGCCAGATCGGCCAGTTCTTGGAACGCAAACAGGGGGAGGAAGCCCTGCGGGCGTCCGAGAGTCAGTGGCGGCAACTGGCCGAGACGTGCCCGGATTCGATCATCAGCATGAATCGCGACGGCACGATGCTCTTCCTCAACCATACGACCCCAGGCTATCCGTCCGTAGAAGAACTAGTTGGGACGAGTCTGTTCGCCTGGTTGCCTGCGGAACAGCAGGAGGTGTTTCGCCAGAATTTAGAACAGGTCTTCACGACCGGCAAGATGGTCAGCTACGAAACTTCCTCGATCCAACCGGACGGCGTCGCGAACTGGTGGACGACGCGCATGGGCCCGGTCAAACTGAATGGGCAGGTGCAAACGGCCACGGTTGTCTTTTCGGACATCACGGCGCGCAAACTGGCCGAGGTCGAACTAATCAAGGCCAAGGAGGCCGCCGAGACGGCCAACCGGGCCAAAAGCGAGTTCCTGGCCAACATGAGCCACGAAATCCGCACGCCGATGAACGGCATCATCGGGATGACGGAAATGACGCTGAATACAGCGTTGACCGACGAACAGCGCGAATGCCTCGACCTAGTGAAGTTGTCCGCCGACCATCTCCTGGCGATCATCAACGACATCCTCGATTTCTCCAAGATCGAAGCGGGCAAATTGGAGTTGGACCCGATCGACTTTCATTTGCGCGACAGCATCGATGACACGCTGGCTGCGTTGGGCATGCGTGCTCACAAGAAGGGCTTGGAACTGGCCAGCCATGTCGCCGCAGACGTGCCAGATTTCCTGGTGGGTGACCCCGGGCGGTTGCGGCAAATCCTCGTGAACTTGATCGGCAACGCCATCAAGTTCACGGAGCGCGGGGAGGTGGTGGTCCAGGTGCAGCAGGAGCCTGGGGACGGGGACGACGTGTGCTTTCACTTCGCCGTCCGCGACACGGGCATCGGCATTCCCCTGGACAAGCAAGAGCGGCTGTTCAAGGCATTCTCTCAGGTCGATAATTCGACCACACGCAAGTACGGCGGTACGGGGCTAGGATTGGCGATCTCGGTTCGGCTGGTCGGGATGATGGGCGGGCGCATCTGGGTCGAAAGCACGGCGGATCAGGGGAGCACGTTCCACTTCACTGCCCGGTTCCGTATTTCCACGGTGCCAGCCACATTGATGCCGGCGGAGCCGGTCTCCCTTCTTGGCCTGCCCGTTTTGGTGGTGGACGACAACGCGACCAACCGCCGTATCCTCGAAGAGCTGCTCACCAACTGGCACATGAAACCGACCACGGTCGATAGCGGTCCGGCCGCGCTGGCGGCCCTGGGTCGAGCAACAAATGCGAGGGCCCCGTTCGCCCTGATGCTGCTCGATTGCATGATGCCGGAGATGGACGGTTTCATGGTGGCCGAGCGAATCAAGCAGATCCCGTCGCAGGAGGACTTGAAGATACTCATGCTCTCGTCCGCCGACCGTCGCCCGGACGCGGCCCACTGCCGCGAGTTGGGACTCGCCGCCTACTTGACCAAGCCCGTTCGGCAATCGCAACTCTTGAACGCCATCAAGACCGCACTGGGCCCGGCGCTCAAAATGGTATCGCGTGTCGTTGCTGTACCCGGTCAAGCGTTTGGCAAGTGCCAACAACCGTTGCGGCTGCTCCTGGCCGAGGATAACGAAGTCAATCAGAAGCTGGCGGTTCGTTTGCTGGAAAAACGCGGCCATTCGGTCGTCCTGGCCGGGAACGGCAAAGAGGCCGTAGCCGCTCTCTACCCCCCCGATCCACTCACCAGTAAAGAGAAGCAGGGGGGATTCGACGCGGTACTCATGGACATGGAGATGCCCGAGATGGACGGCTTCGAAGCCACCTCCATCATCCGGCAGCGAGAGCAGGCGACCGGCACCCACCTGCCAATCATCGCGATGACCGCCCACGCGATGAAAGGCGATCGCGAGCGATGTTTAGCGGCGGGCATGGACGGATACGTCTCGAAGCCCATCAACCCCGGCGAGTTGTTCGACGCCATCGAGCGCCTCGCGTCGCCCTCCGTCGTCCCCAGAGATGTGCTAAAAGTGAATTAATAATCAGCCCCAGATGAAGATGAAAGATGAAAAATATGAATCGAGCATATGAATGCTTTCTAATTCCGGTCTAAATTATCTGTGTTCATCTGTGTTCATCTGTGGCTAACCATTCTGGATTAAAACCTTCAAATGCTCCCCGTCATACTCTACCCTCTGGCCCTCTTCGGACTGCTCGGCATCCCAGCGCTGGTGGGGATCTACCTGTTTCGCAATCGCTTCCAGCGCCAGGTGGTCTCGAGCCTCATGCTCTGGCTCGACCCGCGCGAGGCCCGCGAAGGGGGGACTCGTTTTCGTAGGCTCCAGACGCCGATCCTGTTGGGCCTGGAGTTGCTCGCGCTGTTGCTGCTCGCGTTGGCCGCAGCGGAGCCGCTGATGCGTCTCAGCACGGCGAGCCGGCCGCTCGTCGTCATCCTCGACGACTCGTATTCCATGCTCGCGGGCGGGGACGACTCGTCGCGTGCCCGCGCCATCGCGGCGCTCCGGGTGGAACTCGATCGGCAGAAGCCCTACTCGGTCCGCTTCGTCCTCGCGGGAGAACGGCCCCGGATGCTCGGCGAATCTCTCCGGTCCAACACCCAGGCGATCGACGCGCTCGACCGCTGGCAGTGCCGATCGACGACCGCACACCTCGACGAGGCGATCGCGCTGGGGGCGGAACTCGGCGGCGAGGTCGCCCTCCTGCTCGTCCTCAGCGACCACGAGCCGGAGAAGGCAGTGCCCGAGAAGAGCCGGATCCGCTGGATGTCGTTCGGCACGCCGCGCCCGAACGTCGCCTTCGTCAACGCAGCCCGCACTTTGAGAGAAGGGTCGGATCGTTGCCTGTTAGAGGTGGCGAATCTCGACGACGAGCCGCGCTCGGTGCGCCTGCTCGTCGAGCCGCTCGAGGGCGGCTCGGCCATTCGACGCACGACGCTCGAACTGCCGGCCGGCGACACTCAACGGCTCATCCTCCAGTTTCCCGCGAACACGCCCGCCGTCCGCGCCAAGATCGAGGGGGGCGAGTTGGCGATCGATAGCGAAGTGATCCTCCTGCCCGATCAGGACCGGAGCGTCCGCGTCGATACGCGCATCCGGGATCGTCGCTTGCGCGACCCGATCGAGCGCGCCATCAAGGTCTCGCGGCTCGCCAAGCTCGAGGCCGACAACCCCACGCTCATCTTCAGCGACCGCGAGAGCGAGGCCGACGTGGGGCCGGCGTGGGTGACGTACCTCCTCAACGAGAAGGACGCGACCGCCTACTCGGGGCCGTTCGTCCTCGACCGGGCCAACTCGCTGACCGACGGCCTCGGCCTGAAGACCGTCATCTGGGGCGCGGGCAAGACGACGCAACTCGACGGCGCTCCCGTCGTCATGGCGGGCAATGTGCCGCTGATGACCGATAGCGAAGTGCCCATCGGCGGGGGCTTGACACGCCACGACATCCGCCTCCGCATCAAGCCGGAACTCTCGACGCTGCTCGAGTCGCCCGACTGGCCGATCCTCGTCTGGAACATCCTCGCGGCACGGGCGCAAGCGCTGCCCGGATTGCCGCGCTCCAACATCCGCCTCGGCGAGGAGATCACCTGCGAGTTCGGCGTGGTCCGCGACCGCATCCGCCTGGAGGAGCCGGGCCAAGGGTCGCGAGAACTAACCGTCAAGGACAAGCAAGTCCGCCTGCGCGGCGAGGAGGTCGGCCTCTACACGATCGGCGCGGGCGACGCGAAGTACCGCTTCGCGGTCAACGCGCTGAACAAGGACGAGTCGGACCTGCGGGATTGCGAGTCGGGCACCTGGGGCGACTGGCTCGACGAGACGACGCTGCGCATGGACTACAGCGGAATCAGTTGGATACTCTTACTGATCCTCCTCGGAATTGCGACGCTACATTTGCTCGTAATGGCCAGGGGCCGGGCCGGACGGACGACGTGAGGGGATCAACGAATCGGCGTCGGTAAGTGACTGAAGTTACCGGCGATGGAGTTCGCTTGCTGTCGCTGATTCACGAGCGGACGCTGAGGGTGAGGCCAGACGAGGGATGGCAAGCGAGGACACCTGCAAGGAGTGGCTGACCTACCCCGAAACCTCGCTCGCCCGTGTAGCCCACTACCCATTCGAGGCTAGAAAAAATCTGGAACCTCCAGGTTCATAAAACAGTCTTCGCTTCGAGGGGCGACCGCGAAGTGGCCTGAGCCGTGGGCACGAAACATCCGGAATGGCCCGCGACCGATTGACGCCGAGGGCCGAGATAGCGTAGACTGATCGAATCGAGTCTAACGGAGTAAGGCATGAGCAACGGTCTAGACGAAGGTTCTGGTGGGGTGATCGAGTTCGAGACGGCTCGCGGGCGCGACTACCCGAGCGTCCGGCAGTTCAACGTGTTCGTCGAGAATCGTGTCGGGAACCTGTTGGCGGTGGTTCGGCGTTTCGAGTCCACCGACATACGCATCGTGGCGATGACGGTCGTCGATTCGGCCGACTGCGCCATCATCCGCATGGTCCTGAGCGACCCGGAACGCGCCAAGGAAATCTTCGACCTCGCGGGCCTGCCCTTCACCGAGAGCGACCTCCTCGTCGTCGAGTTGCCGCGCGGCAATCAGCCCCTCGTGCAAATCTGCAAGGCGCTCCTGACTGCCGAGATCAGCATCGACTACGCCTACCCCCTGATGATCGGCCCCTCAGGCAAGTCCGCCCTGGCGCTGCACGTCGAGGACCACGACATGGGCACGCAGACGCTCCTGGCGATGGGCTTCACGCTCTTCACCGAAGGCGACCTCCAGGACGACGACGAACTGCATTAGAGGAGACGCAACCCCGGATTGCGTGCCAGGCTCCTACTTACTTCAATAGACACACCCGTATCGGACAGGGTGTGACTACGGAAGTAGGCATCAAAGGGCCATGAGAGCCCAGAACTCGCTCCACTCGACGGTGTCGGCCATCGCCATGAGTTCGACGAAGGGGCCGGCGTGTTCGGCCAGCCACCTCGCCGACCCCCTCTTCATCC
>JANXSH010001098.1 GCA_025356615.1 Planctomycetia bacterium
GACGCGGGCGAGTTTCAACTTCTCGGGGTCTTGCGTCCCCTTGAAGGGCGTCTCCTCGATCGTCTTGCCCGCATACTTCGTCAGCATCGGCTTGGGGTCGAACGACTCCATATGACTGACGCCGCCGTTCATGAACAGCCAAATGACGCTCTTGGCCTTGGCACGCGGTCGAGGAGGAGCCGCCCCTTGCGCGTCATGGAGCATCGCTCCAAGCGCCAGGCCGGTGAAGCCCATCCCCAGGTCGGCGAGGAAGGCCCGGCGATGCGACTTGCAATGGGTGTGGTCGGCGTGCATGGGAGTCGTCCTCGAGCGAAGAAGAGTTATCCGCAGATTGCGCAGATTACACAGATTGAAAACCAATTCATGAATTAATCTGCGTAATCTGCGAAATCTGCGGATAAAAAATTATTAGCGAATCGTTACGAAGTCATTGTGGTTGAGCAGTGCGTGGACCAGCGTCGTCCGGGCGTGCCTCCCAGGAGTCGCTCGTTTCTCTTTCGAGGCCAGCGCCTGGAGCTCTCGGAGCGCCAGGGCGCATTCGATCCGCTCCTCGGCGGTGGGTGATTGGCCCAGGATCGCCTCGAACGCGGCCCGGAGGAAGTCGCCGTCGGTGGCGTTTGCGGGCGTGTCGAGTCGGGCGGTGATCTTCTCGGCGGCGGTCAGGGCGAGTTGGCTGTTCTGCAACGCGAGCGCCTGTTGTGGCAGGATGCTCTCGGCGCGGCGGTAGCACTCGAGGACGTTTGCGTCGTCGAAGATCGAGAGGAACTTTTGCTGGTCGTTGTGCGAATGCACGAAATACAGGCTCCGCCTCGAGGTCGTGGCATCGACTGGGACTGGCGGCCCCCCCATCTTCGAGTCGAGATCGCCTGACAGTGACAACAGGCTATCGCGGATGGCCTGCGACTCCATGCGGACCGAGTTCATGCGCCAGTAGGCCCGATTCTCGGGGTCGATCGTGCGGTTGCTCGACGCCGTGGCGCTCGCGGAAGACATGCGATAGGTGGCACTGGTGACGATCAGCCGGTGCAGGTGCTTCATGCTCCAGCCGCTCTCGCGGAGTTCGACCGCGAGCCAATCGAGCAACTCCGGGTGGGTCGGCGGCGTGCCCTTACGGCCGAAGTCGAAGACGGTCGGCACCAACGGTTTGCCGAAATGGCGTAGCCAAAGGTGGTTGACCGCAACGCGGGCGGTCAAAGGGTTGTTCCCTTCGGTCATCCACTTCGCCAGCGCCGAACGCCGCCCCGTACTCGTCGTGGGGAACGGCTTGGTCCGCGACGCCTCGGACTCGGTGTTCGACTCCAGCGTCTTGAGCGACCCGCGCAGGGAAGTGTAGGTTTCGCCAGGAGAATCGAGCGCCTTCCGCGCGTTCACCAGGGCCACTCGCGCGGCGACGAGCCTCTTGTCCGCCATAACTTTCGAGGCTGCGGTCGAGAGAGAGGCATCCAGTTCGGCTTTCACGACTACGGACGTGAGAGCGACGCCCAGTTCGGCGCGGGCGACGGCCTCCTCCGCGACGGCAACCGCGATTCGCCGCTCGGCGCGGCTCGCCTCTCGGGCCAGCGCCTTGGCATTTGGAGTGGCCTTCGCCCGGTCGGCGGCGGCGCTCGCCTTCAGTGCCTCGGGTTGCAGGAGGGCCACGGCCAGCCCCTTCTCGGCGACCGTGACGGCGAGGCGGGCCTGTTCAGGAGACATCTCCCGTGCCGACAGTATCGTCGGTGTCCCAGGAGCGATCAACGCGACCTCCGGCGGCAGCGCGGCAAGCTCGAAACCAGTGAATTCCGCACGCGCGTCGAAGGTGATCAATTCGATCGCCCCCGGCCGACGCTTCACCGTGAGCCGGTAGGCGAGGGCGTGCCGGCCGTTGACCTCGACGTTCACTACCTGGCCGCGAACCCGGACGACCAGATCCTGCGGCTCGTTCAACTTCACGGCCCGCGCCTGGGTCGCGTCGGCCGGGTAGGCGTAGTCGGCCCCTTGCTTGACGGCGATTTGCAGCTTCGGCCCGCCGGCGTAGGCGCTCAGGTAGACGAGAACCTCGTTGCCCTCCGCCACGTCGAACGACAGGCCGACCGACTTCCACTGCTTCCCGCCGACGGGAGTGAACCGGAAGCGTGCCTGGAAGTCGTCTGGGGGCCGGGTCTTCGATCGCAGGACGGCGCGAACGTCGTCCTGCTCTTGGATCAGGTTGCCGCCCTTGTAGAGCCAGCGCCCCGCCTTCGTCTCCCACAGGTCCGGCCTCGCCTTGGCGAAGTCATCGCGGACGAGTGGCTCGCTCGGCCTCGGCTTCGCTGGGGTCTTGCCTACGGCCTCCCGGTCGGCGAGCGTCCTCTTCGCCAGCGCCAGGGCTTCCTGAGCCGCCCTGATTTTTGCCTCCGCCTGCCGTGAATAGATCGCCAGGACAGCAGCCCTCGATCCTGGAGAGTGGGCCTCCGTCGGCAGGGCGACGGACCGGATGTCGAGTTTGCTGCGGAAGACCTCGGGGAGACCCGGCAGGAGCGGCTTCTTCCGGGGGTGCTTCTCGTCGCCGCGAACGAAGAGGAAGGTCGGCGTGGCGAGGTTGCAGTCGAAGACGCGCGGCACGCCGCCTTTCTCGAAGTCGGGCTCCCCTGATGTCAAGTCCATGCGAACCTGATACGGCTCGAAGAAGGCGCGGAATCGGTAGTAGTCTTCCTGGGCGATGGGATCGTACTTGTGATCGTGGCATTTGGCGCAATTCGTCGTCAGGCCGAGGAACGCTTTGGAGGTGTGTTCGACGACTTCATCCATCCAGGTGTTGCGGCTGAAGAGGAAGTAGGACCGGGCCAGGAAGCCGGTGCCTCGCAGTTTCGCTTGGTCCGTCGGATACAGTTCGTCTGCCGCGAGCATCTCGCGGAGCAGCTGGTCATAGCCAGCGTCGGCGTTGACCGACTCGACGATCCAGTCGCGCCAGTGCCAGATGTGTTTCTGGCTGTTGCGGGGTTCCGCGCCGAGGCCCCACCAGTCGGAATAGCGCCAAACGTCCATCCAGTGCCGTCCCCAGCGTTCGCCGTGTTGGGGAGAGTTCAGCAGGCGATCGACCACTTTTTCGTAAGCTCTCGGCGAAGTGTCCGCGAGGAACGCATCCACTTCCTCGCGCGTCGGTGGCAGGCCGATCAGGTCGAGCGTCACCCGACGCAGCAGGATGCGTTTCTCAGCTGCTCCCTGCGGGACGAGGCCGCGCCGGTCGTGTTCGGCGGCGATGAACGCATCGATCGGGTTCCGGACCCACCCCGCATTCTTCACACGCGGCACAGTGGGCCGGAGGGGCGGCTTGAACGCCCAATGGTCCTTCGGGTCGGTCTCGGGCTTCTCGTCGGCGGGGCCGATGGCACCCTGGTCGATCCACGCCTTCAGCAGGTCGATCTCGCCCTTCTTCAGCGGGTCGCCCTCGCTAGTGGGCGGCATGCGCTTGCGGCCCGTAGCACGAACATAGGCGAAGAGGGGACTCTCGGCACTCTTGCCGGGGACGATGGCCGGCCCCTTATCGCCGCCCGTCTTCATCAGCCCCACGGTGTCGAGACGCAGGCCGCTCTTCTGCTGGAGTGCCCCGTGGCAGGCGAAACAGCGCGCGGTCAGGATCGGCTTGATCTCGCGGACGTAGTCCACGCCCTGGGCACCCCGCGCCGGGAGGCCCGTCAGGGGAAGGAGTACCCATGCCAGCGTGGTGAGCCGCGAAGGAGACATAGGGAGAGTCCTCACGATCGAAAGGCGAGGCGGGTTGGGGCGGGTGAGTTCATCTTACACGACGGCCCTGCGACTTGTCGCGAAGAAAATGAAACTCGAATGCTGGGGGGTGTGTGACTACGGAAGTAGGCAAAGGAGAGGCGCTGCCCCAAGCCCAGCGATTGCAATCGCTGGGCTTCGCCTACTTCCCTAGTCACACCCAATCCGGGGTTTCTCACCCGATAGATCATTGCCCTCGAAACTGAAACCATCTACAATCTAGCAATCTATTCCCCGAGCGAGATTCTGCCCATGCCTGACACGAACGACGATACCGGATCGGCGAAAGCCATCCCACCCCTGCCCGAGAGCCGATTCGTCGCGATCCAGGGATCCGACTGCATGATGACCCCGCGCGACTCTTCGTCAGACACCTGCCCTTTATGCGGGTTGTCGAAGACGATCGTATCGGCTGCCCCCCACCCCCAACTCATCAATGGGAAATACACCATCCTCGGCGTAATCGGCCACGGTGGCTTCGGGGTGGTCTACAAGGTCAAGAACCTCGGGCTGAACCGGATCGAGGCGCTCAAGGTCGTCCTCCGGCATCGGTTCGCCAGCGAAGAGGTCGAGGCCCGATTCCGCAACGAAGTCATCGCCGGGGCACGGCTGCAACATCCGGGCATCATCCGCATCTACGACACCGGAATGTCGGACGAAGGCCCCTTCTTCACGATGGAGTACGAAGAGAAGGGCACTCTGAAGGACATCATCGACCTCCAGTTCCCGAAAGCCCCAACCCCGCAGACTGTCTCCACGGCTTACTTGCCCTCGGAGGCCCTGCCCGCACCGCCGGAGTCGCCGCATTCCGCTTTCGTCCCCGTCCACTCGAAGCGGTCGGGCGGCCCCGAAGGCGTCCATGCGTCCGACCCCAACCTGCCCGTGATCCGGCCTTCCTCCCCCTCCCAACCGACGAGCACCAAGCCCTCGTGGGGCGATGTCGCGGACCGAATCGCCCTCATCGCGGAGGCGGTCGAGTACATGCACGGGGAGAACGTCTGCCACCGCGACCTGAAGCCTACCAACATCCTGATCGGCGACGGGGGCCGACCCAAATTGACCGATTTCGGCTTGGCCGCGCTCGTCGCCGGGCGGGCCGACGACAATTCGGCGGGGACGCCGAATTACATGCCACCCGAGCAGGCGGCGGAGTGGCTCGATTCCTTGCACAGGCCATCCCCGGTGATGGTCGCCGAGGAACCAGCTCCCCGGCGCGACTTCTTCAGGCGGGGCGACATCTACAGCCTCGGGGCCATCTTCTACGAAATGCTCACGGGCCGTCCTCCGATTCCCTCCCACGCCTTCCCGGAGGAAACGCTGAAGGCGGTCCGCACCGGGAACATCGTTCCGCCCCGGCAGACCAACCCCGCTGTGCCCGCGAAGCTCGAGGCCATCTGCCTGAAGTGCCTTCACCATGACCCGTCCCAGCGGTACGCCAGTGCGGCCGAGATGGCGCGCGAACTCCGGGAGGCCGTCCACCCGCGTAGTTGGACGTTGTTCATCCTGGGTTCCGTGATCCTCCTGCTCTGCCTGGTCCTGGTGTGGGCTTTCGTCCGGCCCCGCATCGACCGCCATTTCCGCGTCAACGAGTTGCTCGCCCTCGCCACGAATAAGGAATCGGAGGCTCGCGATCTCGAAACGGAATTGGTGGCTCGCGATCTCGTAAAGGAAGGCGACAACCGCCAGATAGACAAGGAACGCAAGGAACTCCTTCTCGATGCCTGCAATGCACGTTACAGGGTGATCCAGGATTTCGGCTCGCGTGACCCCGACCACCACCTCCTCTATGCCCGGATCACGATCGACCTCGGTATGGTGGAAGAGAGGCTCCGAAACGACTCGGAAGCACTCCGCCGCTACGAAGACGCTCGAGCCATACTCGACTCTCGAATCCTGAGTCGTTCGGAAGGCGCGATGAAGCTCCTCGCCGAGGTCCATCATCTGGAAGCAACCATCCTTCGCGACGCGAAAAAGGATTTCGAGGGTGCGAAAAAGCACTACAAGGATTCCCGCCTCCTCTACGAAGAACTGCGAGTGGCCCACCCCACCGACCGCAAGATCCGCCGCAACCTGGCCAGGAGCCACGGCTACCTCGGCGACATCGAGGTCGAGGAGGGGAAGATGCCGGAAGCGTGGTCTTCCTACGAAAAGGCGAGGAAGCTACGGGCAGAGTTGGCAGACGAGCCAGACCCGGAGCCGGAAGACTTGTATATGGCCACCAGACATTCCGGGAATCGTGGATATTACCTGGAGTGGGAGGGCAAATTCGACGACGCCATCAAGGCCTACGAAGACAAACGAGACCAACTGACGAAGTGCCCGAGGCCGATCCCTCGTGATTTCCAGAGTGACCAGCCCTCCGTTTTCGTCCAGATCGCGGAACTCCAGTTGTCGACCCCTGAAGATCACGCCCCCTCAAAGATCCTGGAGGGGCTGACGCGGGCGGAGAAAGATTTGGATGTCGAGCCCGGCTTGCGGCCACGGTTCCTTCTCGCCCTCGGTCGGTGCAACTCCCTGATGGACAAACGGTCCGAGGCGAGTAAGAACCTGAGCGAGGCCATCCGTCGCTACCTCCGACTCGTCTACGACAGCAAGGCCCAGCCGGAGGATTACTACTACCTGTCCCAGGCCCACGCCGTCATGGCTGATGTGAGCGACGATCCGGGCCAGGTCGAATATCACCGGGCCGCCGCTCTCATCCGGCTCCGCGAGGCGGCCGGGCACAGGTTCCATCACTGGCAATTGGTCAAGCGGGATCCGGTTTACAAGGCGGTGCGCGAGCGGAAGGAGTTCGAGGATGCCCTCGAAACAATGAAATCACGGCGTCGCTAGATTCCACCGCTTTCCCCAGAGAAAAGGGCGTCTCGCCCGTCCCCACTATGCCCGTCCCCCTGAAGCTGCGCATCGTCGAGCAATCGCGCGTGTTCGAGTACGACCTGCCGGCCCGGCTCGAGCTGGGCCGACAGGCACCCCTCGCCAACTCCAACGCGCTGGAACCCGGCCCCTTTTCCCTGGTGTCCCAGGCGGACGGCTCGAAGCGCCTCGTCGTCGCCTGGAACCCCGAATCGACCGTGGCGAGCCAGTTCGTCCGGCTCGAGCCGCTCCCCAGTGGGCTGGTACTCATCACCAACCTCAGCCGACGCATGGGGCTGGAGGTGTCGGACCTGCACGACCCGTTGCCGTGCGGCGCGTCGGCGGAGGTCAAGCCACCCTTCGAGTTCACGCTCGACGACCCCGCGAGCCGAGACCCCCGCTCAGGCGGCAAACTCTCCGGCGGATCGCCCGTCAAGCGAGTCGTCTCCGTGCAGGCGAAGCGAGCGGATCCGGTCGGCCCGCGTACTCTCGTGGGCCGGTCCATCGCCCCCGGCGGGCTGGCGCTCGTCCCGGAGCGGCCCACGTTCCCGCGCATCGAAACGGCCCAGTTCCACCAGGTGATCGACTGGCTCCAGGTCACCGCCGGGGTTCTCCAGAGCGTCGTCGGCAGTGACGACTTCCTCGCCCAGGCGGCCACGGCCCTCGTGACCATCGTCCGGCTGCATTCGGGCCGCGTCCTGCGCCGGCGGGGCGAATCGTGGGAGCCGACCCACGTCCACCGCGCCGACGAGAAGGGCGGCCTCGCCGACCTGAGCGACAGCGTGTTGCGCAAGCTCGTCGAGGAGCGCCGCGCGGTCTGGATGCGCCCTGCGGAGGACGGCCCCGCCGAGAGCCTTCGCGGTCTCCAGGTCGTCGTCGCAGCCCCCCTGCTCGACTCGGCCGGCGAGATCGTCGGCGCGCTCTACGGCGAGGCACCCCGCGACGGGTCGGTGACGACCGAAGAGGAAGGCAAGCTCCTCGCCGTGCTGGTCGAGATGCTGGCCAGCACGGTTTCGGCCGGCCTGGCCCGGCAACGAATCCAGGAGGAGCGCACCCTCCTCCGCCAGTTCTTCCCGTCCGACCTCGCCGACCGCCTCCTCCACGAGCCGGCCCTGATCCAGGTCGGCCGCGCCGCCGAGGTCACGGTCCTGTTTTGCGACGTGCGCGGCTTCAGCGCCGCCAGCGAAAAACTCGGCCCGGCACGCAGTTTCGAGTGGATCTCCTGGGTAATGGGCGAACTATCGACCTGCATCGAGAAGGAGCGCGGCGTCCTGGTCGATTACATCGGCGACGAACTCTTCGCCATGTGGGGTGCCCCCGAGGAACAGCCCGACCACGCCGAGCGCGCGAGCCGGGCCGCCCTGGCGATGCTCCGGGCGTGCGAAGTGCTGAACGCCCGGTCGATGAAGGAGTTCGGCGTCCCGACCCGCGTCGGCGTCGGGATGAACAGCGGCCCGGCCCAGGTCGGCAACACCGGGTCGAAGTACAAGTTCAAGTACGGCCCGATGGGCGACACCGTCAACATCGGCAGCCGCATCCAGGGGATGACGAAGTATCTGAAATGCCCCCTGCTCGTGGCCCAAGAGACGCAGAAGGCGACGAAAGACGCCATCGCCCGCCGCGTCGTCCTCGTCCAGCTGACCGGCGTGCAGCAGCCGCGCGACCTCTACGAACTCGCCGACCCCGCGAGCGGCAAGGCGACGTTCTTCGGCGAATCGGAGGCCGCCCTCGACGCCCTGGAACATCGCCGATTCGCCGAGGCGGCGGAACAGGCGGGGAAGCTACTCCGCGACCACCCCGGCGACGGCCCACTCCAGTTGATCCTATCGCGGGCCTCGCAGGCGCTCCTGACGGATGGCGTGGGGTTCGACCCCGTCTGGGGGTCGCCGGGGAAATGACGCCCGCGTTCGGCGACCGTCAGGAATTCGTCTCCCCCCTGTACTCCAAGGGTATCTCACGAGTGAATGGGTGGGGGGATGAGTCGGATGCTGGTCCGACCTAACCCCCTAACCCCCTTCCCTAAAGGGAAGGGGGGACCGGAGGCAAGTCAGAGGGCGTCACGTCTCTCCCTAGCTGGTCTGGCTCCCCCTCCCCTTTAGGGGAGGGGGCTGGGGCTGGGGTCAGCCTCTGGGAGACCTCACCCACTCTCCCGGATCGGACAGCCCTCATCCTCGCGCGCCGAAGCCAACAAGAACCCGCTCACGCCGCCATCGCGGGGGCCACCCGCCGGGTCCGATGCAGGACGATCTCGAGCGCTGTGACTAGGCGATCCGGCCCGCGTCCGTCGATCAGCTTCCGGCCAGCCCGTGACATGAGTTGGCGCTCCTGCGTTTCGCCGAGGATCGACGAGACCGCCTGGCGGATCGTCCCCGCCGAGACGTTCTCGTGCCAGCCGAGGCAAGTCGCCGCGCCCTCTTCCTCGAGGCGCTGGGCGGTCGGCCAGTGGGTCTCGGACTGGACGATGACGAGTTGAGGAATCCCGACGCACGCCATCTCGAGTGACCAGTTGTTGCCGGCGGTCAGGGCGAGATGGCCGCGCGACAGACGCAAGGGCACCTCGTTCGCCTCGCACACCACCTCGAGGCGATCCGGGCAGGTCGCCGCCAGGGCACGCAGCGACTCGATTTCGGGGTTGAACGACCGCGTCAGGATATCGACCCGCCCGACACGCGGGGTATTGAGCAACACCTTGGCCAACTCGCCGGACTGGTTGTTCAGGTCGTCGTCGCCGAGGGCGACGAGGACGCGGAACGGCTGGATCGGCTCCTGCGAGCGCAGCGGCCGGACGCGCCGGATCTCCGGGCGGACGATGGCGAAGCGGGCACCGAGGAGGAGCTGCGTCCGCCGGTCGTGCGTGTAGCCCTCGCGGCTCGGCCCCAGCAGCGGGTTGATGACGAGCTGCGAGGGGAACGCCGTCGCCCCCAGGCTGTCGATCGAGATCACCGCGACGCCCTCGCGGCGCAACTCGCGGAGGTACTCCTCCTGCACGTTGGGCGAATCGACGACGACGGCCTCGGGCCGGATGCGGCGGATCTGCTGGATCGTCTGGGCGAGGTCGGCCTCCGTCCCGGCGGGGCCGGCGGCGGCGATCAGCTCGTTGCCGCCCTTCTTCACCGACGGGGCGAGCGTGAGCGGCTCGAGCTGCGACAGGAAGTGAGCGGGCCGGCGTCGGCGCTGGAGGGCGGCGGCGTAGACGAGGCACCGGCAGAGGTTTTCCCAACCCTGGGCGCGGCCGGCATCGACACGAAAGAGAATAGGAGCGCGGGTCATGTTCTGTTCCGTTCCGGAGATAGGGGGATATGAGTACAGGGCGCGATCCTCGACGCCCTCCAGGGCGCACGACGAACCGCCAACGAAACGCTGCCGGACAGGCACCGCGACGGTCGATCGCGCCTTGGGGGGAAGGCGCGGAGCCGCAGGGGTGCCGGGAGAACGTCGAGGCAGTGGTTACGCGGGAAGATCAAGAGTTGGACATTCACGCCGGAGTCGGAGCGAATGCGGGGAACGGATGGACGAGTCGATGGGGTCGGACGCGGAGCGAGACGGGATCCGGCGCGAGCCGCCGGGGTGCGTCAGGACATCCCGTCCCGACGCGGCAGAAGCATCATTCATCCACACCTCTTCTAGTGGCCTTCCTTGGCCGGGGAGTCGGAGAGACCGACGCCCTGTTCCGTAAAGCGATGAGGGTCGAGTTGGGTCGCAATCCGGGGCAGGTGCCCCGCGGTCATGAGAACCGTTCTGAGGAATCGCGTGTCGCGTTCCTCATCGCCGGGAGGATCTTAACCCAGGCGCGACAATTATGAAAAGAGCAACCCTCACGATATTCCATCCCCTCTGGGCATGGAAGTTGCGTTGACTAGGATAAACCGTGTGGCGCGCGAAGATCCGTCGCAATGAGGTGTTCGGATGGCCGACGAAGGAGCCGAGAGCCTGGTAACAGAGATACCCCGCCTCCGACCCCGCGCCATCGACGGCAACAAGGGTTCCTACGGCAAGGTTCTCGTCGTCGCGGGCAGTCGCGGCATGGCCGGGGCCGCCATCCTCGCCGGGTCGGCTGCGCTCCGCGCGGGCGCTGGCCTGGTACAGGTCGCCGTTCCCGATGCGATCGCGGATGTCGTCGCCTCGGCCCAGCCGTGCTACATGACGGCGGCGCTCCCGTGTGATGCGATGGGCCGACTCACTCGGGAGGCCATCCCCGAGGTCGATCGCCTGGCGAAATCAGCCGATGTCGTCGTGATCGGCCCCGGCCTTGGGCAGAATGAGGATATCGCGGATCTCCTCATGAGCCTGATCGACTCGCTCGGGTGCCCCCTGCTGCTCGACGCCGACGCATTGAACGCCGTCGCCGCTCATCCCGCTCTGCTCGACCGACTCGCTGGTTTGCATGGCGACATCATCATGACGCCACACCCCGGCGAATTCGGTCGGCTGACGGGACTCGACGCGAAAACCGTCCAGAGTCAGCGCCGCGAACTCGCGATGGCGTATGCCCGGAAACACGGCGTCGTGCTACTCCTCAAAGGCGCAGGCACCGTCGTTACCGACGGCCGGCGCGTCTACGTCAACACGACGGGCAACCCCGGCATGGCGACGGGCGGTACGGGCGACGTGCTATCGGGCATCCTCGGGGCACTCATCGCCCAGGGACTCGGCCTGTTCGATGCGGCAGTCCTCGGGGTCCACGTCCACGGCCTGGCCGGGGATATCGCACGCGACCAAGTCGGCGAGGTGTCCCTGATCGCGTCGGACCTGCTCAACCAGCTGCCCGAGGCGTTCCGGTCCATCGCGTAGGGTGGGTCGAGCGGAGCGAGGCCCACCAGCACTTCACCGGCCTCATCCCTTACCCATGACACGAGGGGTAGTCTGGTG
>JANXSH010001114.1 GCA_025356615.1 Planctomycetia bacterium
ATGCTTCACCCCTACCCCTTCCGCCGAGGGCTGGTGGTGGGCGTCGCTCCGCTCGACCCCATGCGCACAACTTAAGGCGAATGGGGACTCTTCCGGTCCCCCTCGTCCCTGTACTCAGGGGAGAGGGGTTAGGGGTGAGGGGTTCTTTTAGGCTAGGATTCTCCCCCTCACCCCCGACCTCTCTCCCCCTGTACTCAGGGGGAGAGGGGAGAAATGCCTCCTCTGATCGCTTAAGTTGTGCGCGTGGGCCTCGCTCCGCTCGACCCACCCTACTACGGTCTCCCGCCGACGTGAACAATCCCGATTCGCAAAAAAGGATGAACGAAATCCCGCGCCGAACCCCACCTATATCTCCGTGACCGACGATCCGCCCTCCACGGAGACAGATGCATGGCACTCCGCCTCACTCGACGACCCCTCCTCGCTTACCTGGACGACACCCTCCAGGGCAGCGAGATCAAGGAAATCGGCCAGTCTGGGTAGCTTTACAGCCAAGCGAGAACGAACCGATGCCACCGGTCGAAGAGCCTCCACCCGATTTGTTTTCGGTGCTGCACCCCGCACCCAATGCCCTCCTCGACCTACTCCGGGGCCGGATCGACGACGCCATGCTGTCCGGTATCGCCGGGGCGGATTATGGTCAGGAGTACGGCGAACATCTTCGAGCGCTCCGATCGATCAGAGACACCGGCCGAGTCCCGGTGCCTTTCGAGTGGTGCCCGCAAGAAGTCCTCTCGCTGACGAGGTGGTGGAAGCCGGGTCAAACGTCCGATTACGTCACCTCCGAGGCCGAAGGGCACTTGGTCCGGGCGTTCTCCTGCTCGGCGCTGCTGCGCGGGGCCGCCGAACCCGGAAACGCCGATTTCGACTTCGGTGAGAGAGACGCCCTAGCCCGTGCCCTCTCCAGCGCGGCCGCGCTCGGGGCTGACGTGGAACGAGCCGCTCTACAGTTCCTCGCCTGGCAGTCCCCTTTACAGGCCCCAGACGAACCCGGCCGGGGATGGTCGGCGATCGGCCTGGCCATGCTGGTGGTCCACCTCGGCGGCGCTTCGCGGGATCAGGATTGGCTCGAGAGGCTGGGATGGTGGGTGGTCGGTCGAGCGGAGGGCGATGGACTCGGGAGCGGTGGAGCCTACAACGGGCTCGACTACGACATCTGGCAAGAACTGGCGCTACGGATGTGGATCGATATCGAGGCGCTGCCGCACGGTGGCGGTCGGTCCCTGATGGAAGAAGTGTCGAAGTTGATCGTATAGTCAAGGGGGGTTCGAAGGCGGTTGAATGGACCGCACTCGCCCCATCCATCGCGGATTCGATCGGCCAGGCGACGAGCCGAGCAGTATTCGAGCCGTGCGACGAGCCGAATCGATCTCGGCGGAAGTATTCCCTCATCGAGTACGTTGCTCACTGCGAAATGTCTTAGGCCCAATACCGTTGAACGAAGGTGTAGTGGTAGGGTGGGTCGAGCAACGCGAAGCGGTGCGAGGGCACCACGCGGAAGGGTGATAGTGGCGTTCATCGTGTGGTTCAACGGGAAAGCGCTCTCGACGCACCGCGTGGTGCCCTGGCACCGCTGCGCGTTGCTGGTCCCACCCTACCTCCTTCATTCAACGGTATTGGTCTTAGGCCCGACGCGCGACGGTTCACGCCGACGTGAATAATCCCCGATTCACAAAAAGGGATGAACGAAATCTCGCGCCGAACCCCACTTATATCCTCATGTTCGACCATCCGCCCTTCACGGAGACAGACGCATGGCACTCCGCCTGACTTTGCGAACCCTCCTCGCTTACCTGGACGACACCCTCCAGGCCAGCGAGATCAAGGAAATCGGCCAGAAGGTGACCGAGAGCGACGCCGCCCAGGAGCTGATCGCCCGCATCAAGCAGGTGACGCGCCGCCGTCGGCTCACGGTCCCGCCGGCCACCGGGCCGAACGGTATGGACCCGAATGACGTGTCCGAATACCTCGACAACGTCCTGCCGAGCGAACAGATCAACGATGTCGAGAAGCAGGCCCTCGAGTCCGATGTCCACCTCGCCGAGATATCGGCGTGCCATCAGATCCTCACCCTCGTCCTCGGCGAACCCGCCCTCGTCCCGCCCAAGTCCAAGGAGCGGATGTACACGATCGTCCAGGGGCGCGAGACGATCCCCTATCGCAAGGCCGAGCGCGTCAAGCCCGACGCAACGATCACGTCCGAAGAGGAGGCGTCCCTCGCCCTCTCGATGGGCTGGCTGCGCTGGGTGTTGCCCGTGGCCGGCGTCCTCCTCGTCGCCGCCCTCGGCCTCGCGATCTACGAGATCCTGCCCCCGCGAGACAATCGCCAGGTCGTCGATAACTCCGTCAAAGTCCCCGATGACCCCGATGCCGGCAAGCCGAAGGACTCCGACAAGCCGAAGGATACCGACAAGCCGATCACTCCCGTCGATAAGGACAAGCCCATCGACAAGACGCCGAAGGACGGCGACACTCGCCCGATCGTCGAGGTCGAGCGCGCGATGCCCCCCTCGACGAAGCGCGTCGCCGTCGGCAACTACGTCGGCACGACCGACAAGCTCCCGACGGCTCTCGTCACGCGGGCCGAGGACAAGGGCGAGTGGCAAATGGTCAAGCCCGGAACCAGCGTCTACACGCGCGACACCTACACGGCCCTGCCAGGCTTCGTCGGCGTCCTGATGACCAAGACCGGCGTCGGCGTCCTGCTCCGGGGCCACGTCCGCGACTTCACCCTCGCGCCGCTGGTGCAGGACAACCTCATGGAAAGCGCAGTCGTCTTGCACGACAACGACAAGTTCGACCTCGACCTGACGCTCCTTCGCGGCCGGATCTTCCTCAGAAACCAGAAGGACGCCGGCGCGTGCAAGATCCGCCTCCGCTTCGAGTCGGAAATCTGGGACGTGGCCCTGAACAACAAGAGTGACGAGGTGGTCATCGACCTGAGCCGAACCTTCACCCCGGTCATCAACTACCGCGCCGGCGAAGCGCCCGACGCCAAGTGCTACGTCGCCTTCCTGCGCGGCGACGCCGAACTCAAGATCGACGCCTACCACACCCACAATATCGAAGTCGAGCCTCGCAAGTGGGTGCGGATGGAGTACGACAGCTCCCGCAAGACGACGGGGCCGTTCAAGGAGAAAAGCGTCCCGGAGATCACGAGCAAGCAGCCGCCCGAACCGTCTCTCTTCCCCGAGAGTCGCCGTGCCAGCCTCCAGAAGATGAACGCCGCCCTCAACGACCTCCAGGTTCTGCTCTCGACGAAGAAATCCCCCGTCGTCGCGCTCCAGGAGACGCTCGAGAAGACGGACCCCGCTTCTCGCCTCCTCGCCGTCTACTGTCTCGCGGCCCTCGACGAGGTCGGCAAACTGATCGATGTCGTGGGCGACGGCGATGTCAACCACTGGGCGGACCGCGAGGCCGCCTTCTACTCGCTCCAGCGCTGGGTCAGCCGATCGGCTACACAGGCGAAACTTCTCTACGAGGAGAAGGACGGCAACGCCACGGGCGTCTTGCTCGATAAGAAGTTCAAGAAACGCGAAGCCGAGAAGATTCTCACCTTGCTCCATCCCCTGCTCGCCGAGGAGTTGGGCAAGCCGTTGGTCTACCAGGATCTCGCCGCCGACTTGGAGAGTTCACGCATCGCCATCGCCGAGATGGCCTTCTGGCACCTCGTCTGGCTGTCGCCCGGCGTCAAACTGCCGATGGGATTCAACTCCGCCGCCCCGATCGACGAACGCGAGCGCTACTCCGGCGAGATCCAGAAGATGATCGACAAGAAGCTGTTGCCGCCCGCACCGCCGCCTCCCCCGGTCGCACCGCCTGAGAAGAAAGAGTGACAAGGTGACAAGGTGATTGGATGCCCCGCCCTCGAGGCGGGGAGGTTCACGCTAGTTGTCTACTTTACTGTAGTGGATGCGAATATGCAAAGCCGGTAAAATCTATTCCTCCCTGGTGGAAGGAAATAGTTTTGCAACCAAAGTATTTTGATGTTATCGGTTCAAACATTAGCGATTCATCTTCTCAACTTCACATTACCGAAGCGG
>JANXSH010001115.1 GCA_025356615.1 Planctomycetia bacterium
GCCGACACCGACTGCCAAATCGAGAGATCGGTCACGGCGTAATCGACTG
This sequence comes from Planctomycetia bacterium, assembly GCA_025356615.1. Taxonomy (GTDB): domain Bacteria; phylum Planctomycetota; class Planctomycetia; order Gemmatales; family Gemmataceae; genus JANXSH01. The sequence goes on from JANXSH010001115.1 coordinate 50, forward strand.
CGTCAAAGCGGGTGTAGGTGTTGCCCGAGGTGTTCATCGGGCCACTCACGACGAAGTCGGCGAAAACTGCGGGGGTATAGGTAGGGCTAATCAGGCTGTACTGGGCCGCCGGGGATTGCATCGGGTTGACTTCGATATATGGCTTCGCGACCAGTGTCAGAGGCGACGCCGAGAGGAGCTGGCGTTCTTCCAGGCGCTGGAGGCTCAACGGGGCACGGCGATTCCCATCGGCGGACGGGCGACCGCTGTTCTTCCGGCAGATCGCGATGCTCTTCAGGAAGGAAAACATCGAACTCTCGCTTTCGGCGGAGCGGGTGAGGTCGGGGGTCCGAAGGGGACTCTCGAGGACCGCAGTGAGGGGGTGGCTCGGGGGAACAGGTACACATACAGGCCGTCTGACCCGGTGTTACGGCAGCGGCAAGGAATCCTTGTCGGCGTACCTCGCTTCGTCCACGAACGAGCACGCAGCCGGGAGGATTCCTCCTCCCGGCTGCGTGTCGCTTCGACGTGGGACGGCCTGCCCCTAAACGACCTTCAGGGCCATCGGAGGCTCTTCCAGGCTCACAGGCATACTCTGGGCCTGGTCCAGCTGGGTCACTTCGGCCGGGAGGACCTGCGGGGCGTCGATCCCGAACGCGCCGCCCGCTGCGGAGGCCAGATCGCCACCCTCCGGCACGGCGGGGATCGTCGCGTCGGGGGCGACTCCCGCCCCGAGGTCGGTGGCCGGATCGAACGGCGTCCCGAAGACGGCGGCGAGGTCGGCGTCCGAAAGCACCTCATCGCTCGTCGATGACGACAGAGAAGCGAGGTCGGGCGGAATGTAGCTCAGATGATAGCCCCTGACGGCCCGCGTCGCTCCGCCGAGCTGGCTGACGGAATCCACCGGCCCCGTTTGCAGCGTGGTGCTGCTTACTGTCAGCGGAGTCGCTGCCAGCGTGTCCGTTGCCTGAATCGAATCATGGACGAGGACGGACAGATCGAGAGCAGAATAGCGGGTCGTGTCCGTCGCGAGAGTCGAATCGTGGACGAGGACGGACAGGTCGAGAGCCGCCATTGTCAGCGGGGAACTCGACGCCCCAGTCGGGCCGTCGATGGGCTCGAAGCCAGTTGGGCCGCCGCGGGGCGTGAAGTCCAGCTGCTGTAAAACATTTCCGTAATCCACCCCAAAGTGTGTATGGCCTTGAGTTTTAAGCTCATCAATGAGTTCACTATTCCAGACAATCCTCCTTGCAACTCCCTGCGGAGAGATAAATTCGCTTTCACGATCAAAGGGATGGTCATAACCGCTAGTGCCCCATCTGTACTCATCGCTGATCGGAAGTCCAAACTCTTGTTCCCCCCGCCGCATGCTGATCCATGCGGTGTAGATTTCGCCGTAGACGCCGAACGTACCCTTTGAGGAAGTACCGAACGCCGAATCATGGGGGCCGTTGGAATCGAATTTCCTGAAATGGACCACCGAATTCAGGCGGTTCCCCGAGGCCGAGTATACCGTCGAGTCGGTGGTCGGAGACCCCCACTTGAACGCGCCCCAGCTGATCCACTTGTCGCGGATCGCGCCGGCCACGTCATGCGTGCCCGTCTGCCCACTCGAGACGATGGTGGCACCCTGGCCAGAGTCGGACCACGTGAAATCCTGGAAGACGTAGGCACCGGGCTTGTCGATTTGATAGTTCGTCGGGACGCCGTACTTGCCGGCCCCCAGCTCGATCCACTTCTGCCGGATGGCGCCCGAGACGACGAAGGCACCGATGTTCGGAGTGTAGACGATCGTGGTCATGCGCCCCGAATACGGGTTGTAGAAATTGTTGAAGACGGCGTCGGCAGTCGGCCCCGCCAGGCGTGATTGATCGATGGTGGGATAGCCGAAGCTCGTGTCTTTGAAATACCTGTCGCGAATGGGGCCCATGACTACGTGGGCACCGGCGGTACTCGGGTTGAGGCCGAGACCGATGTCGTTCTTCGCGGTCGCGGGCGACCAGAAGATCGCACCGTTCTGGAAGTACTGATACCGGCCGTAGCCATCGGAGTAGGAACCCATGGACGGTTGCGAATATTCGAAGCCGGGCAGGGGGTTCCCCAGCTTGCTACGGAACTCGGACGCCTTGTTGGCGATGGCGATTCGACCCTGGTCCTGGGATATCGTGATCGGTCCGTCCAGGACGTTGTCGAGGACCGGGGGGATGCTGGTGTAGCCGAACGTCGGCTTCAACGCGATCGACTGCGACTCCCGTTGCAAAACCGATGGGTCGAGCGCGGCAACCGGGTCGAGCGTGACGGTGGTAGAGGTGGCGCTCGAAAGGCTGTACGGGGTCACCGGGGGTTGCACCTGGGCGACAACGCCGTAGAGCGGCGCGACCGTCACCAGGAGGGGGGATCCCGATAGGAGCTGGCGTTCTTCCAGGCGCTGGAGGCTCAACGGGGCACGGCGATTCCCATCGGCGGACGGGCGACCGCTGTTCTTCCGGCGGATCGCGATGCTCTTCAGGAAGGAAAACATGGGACTCTCGCTTTCGGAGGAGCGGGTGTTGTCCGAGGTCCGAAGGGGACTCTCGAGGACCGCAGTGAGGGGGTGGCTCGGGGGAACAAGTACACATACAGGTCGCCGCGCCCGCTGTGACGGCAGCAGCAAGGAATCCTCATTTCCATCCTCACGGCCCGATCGCTATATTAATGGCGGGGCGAGAATAACCCGAGGATGCCACGTCCGGGTTGCGGGCCGTCGTCCCATCCCGCTCCCTTCGTGGAGTACGTGATGGCAGAGTCACCTGAATCGTCTCCGGCCCCACTCGGCGAACTCGTCGTTGCCTGCCGAAAATTGCCGCTTCCCCAACTCGTCGAGGCACTGCGTGCGGACCAGTCGCGGCGCTGGCGGTCCGGCCAACGGTTGCCAGTCGAGGCGTACCTGGCTGCCTTCCCAGCTCTGGCCGCGTCGGCCCGAGATGTGCTCGAATTCGTCCGGGGCGAAGCCGTGCTGCGAGTCGAAGCGGGTGAAGCCCCCCCGTATGCGGACACTTTGGCATCGGAGTTCGATTATCCAGGTGAAGAACACCCTGTACGATCGCGAGAATATTCTCGCCTTGAAGGACGACCTATTGCAGCGCCAGCAGGCACCAGTGATCAACCCCTTGGTTCTCCCAGGAGTGGGGGAGATTCGCCGCGAAGTCTACGAGACGGACTGGCAGGAGCGGCGCTACCCGGACCTCGAAGGGATGTCCCGAGACGAGCAGCGGAGCATCCTCTATGACAAGATGGTCTGCGACGCGATGATCGACGTGCAAATGGGATTGCTATGGGCCTTGCCCCTGTATTTTACCATTCTGTTCATCGTCCCTGCCGTCGAGGCGCTGGCGGCGGGCAGCCTGTGGCGGCGTTACCAGCGGCCCTGGCCCGTGACGTCCGCCTACGCCGAGCGCATCATTCCCCTGGCGCTGAGCCTGATCCTCTTCGGGATACTGGCCCTGACCGCCTTCTTGCTGCGAAGCATGATGATCGAGGGCTGGTTCGGGACGTTCGAGCGCGCGTACTGGCGATGGGAAGTCGCGCTGGCGGCGCTGGTCACGGCTCAGGTGGCAGCATGGCGCGGCTGGTACTGGCCGTTGCGGTTGCTGCTGCACGCCGCCTGGATCGCCCTCGTCGTCTACGCCAGGGCGTGATACGCGAGAGCCGCCTCGGGTGGCGGCTGAACGGGCTTCTCCGCTCTCACTCCGTCCGGTCGCTGACCTTCAGCCAGTCCCAGCTGTTGCCGGTGAACAGCACGAGGTAGGCGAACTCGCTCCCCTCGGGCTGCACGACCTCGAGGCGGTAGGCGTAGCCGTCGGTGTGGTTGGTCGGCTCCTCGACCCGGAACGTCTTGCGGGAGACGACGTAGACGACGGCGTTCCGCTCGCCCTGCTGGAATACGAGCTGCGGCACCTTGACCGGGGTCTTGTCGCCTTGCGTCCCTGGCAAGACCGCGAGCGAGGGCGAGCCGGTCAGGAAGGCGTAGTTGACGAAGGTCGGGGCACCCGCGCCGGCACCGAGTTGGCGGAGCTGGGCGTTGCCCTGCTCCCGGTCGGGACGCGAGAAGTTGTAGCTCACGAAGACATCCGCAGCGTCGAGCGGTCGGCGGATGGGGTCGTAGAACACGAACCAGCCGGCGACGAGCAGCAGGACGGCGGCGGCGGCGGACAGGCCGCGCACGGAGTAGGCGATCCAACGGCGCGGCTTGCGCGAGGGCTGAGCGGCCAGGCGCTCGAGGATCTGGTTGCGCAGGCCGCGCGGCACCTCGACGTTCCGCATGGCCTTGCCGAGGGTCGCGTCGAGGCGGTCCTGAGTCATCGACAGGGTGTTGCACTCGTTGCACTGGGCCAAGTGGTGATCGAGGTCGGCGGCTTCGGGGCCGTCGAGATCCCTTCCGCCGGGACGGTGGAACGGGAGAAACAGGCGGGCGGTATTACAATCCATCGGTCGCCCTCCGCGTCAGGCCTCCGGCCTGGAGTGTCTCGCTTCCGGGCAAGAGCCGGGAGCGAAGGAATGCCTTGGCTCGCGCCAAGCGTGACATCACGGTACCAATAGGCAGATCCATCTGCTCGGCGATCTCACGATAGCCGAACTCCTCGAAATAATACAGTATGATCGGCGTCCGGTACACTTCAGAAAGCTCGTTCAGTGCGGATTGAAGCTGTTCAGGGTCGATGTCGGGAAGAGGCTCGGGCAACGGTTCGGCTACGTCGCCGACCTGATCGAGCGCCACGCACGGTTGTTGGCGCTCCGCGCGGACCTGGTGGAGATAAGCGTTGCGAAGGATGCTGAACAGCCAGGGGCGTGCGCGCGAGGGGTCTCGCAGCTGGGCCAGGTTCGACTGCGCCTTGCAGAACGTATCCTGCGTCAGATCCTCGGCGTCGGCACTCGATCCGCTCAGGCGGTAGGCGTAGCGATAGAGTGAGGAGTAATGGTCCTCGACGAGTCGCTGAATCGAGGGCGGACCGACAAATATCTCCATTGTCGCGCGTTCCTCTACCTACATGAGCCATGCGGCGGGTCGTTTATTCCCTCGCCGATCGAAAAAAAGACGATTTGTGAGAGGAATCGGGCATCCGCGCTGCGTCGTGGATGTCCTCCATTACCCAGGATCAACCTATGCCCGACCTGGACACCCCGCCAGGCTATTCCGTCCGGGAGACGAGAATGGGTGTGGCAAATGTTTCGGGAGCGCCTACGTTGCTCGAATCGTAGGGTGGGTCGAGCGGAGCGAGGCCCACCAGCACTTCACCGG
>JANXSH010001144.1 GCA_025356615.1 Planctomycetia bacterium
GATCGCAAGGAGATGGACGCAACCCTCGATGTACTGGCGCGGCACGGCTACGTCGCGATCGCTCCGGACTACCGCCTCGCCCCGAAGCACCGCTTCCCCGCATGTGTCGAGGATTGCAAAGCAGCCGTCCGCTGGCTCCGCGCCAACGCGGGTAAGTACCACATAGACCCCGACCGCATCGGCGCGGTCGGCCTGTCCGCAGGCGGACACCTGGCCTGTATGCTCGGCGTGACGACGCCTTCCGACGGACTCGACGGCACGGGCGACAACGCGGGCAAGTCGAGTCAGGTCCAGGCGGTCGTTGCCATGTCCGCCCCGACGGACCTCACGAGTATTAAACTCCATACGCCGAATGTGTTGAAGCACACCCTCGAGCCGCTCTTGGGTGGCCCGCCGGAGAAGAACGCGGACCTCTACCGCAAGGCATCGCCGCTGCACTACCGTCCCACGAACCCGCCGCCGTTCTTGCTCATCCACGGCTCGGCGGATACGAGAGTGCCGATCGAGCAAATGCGGGCGTTTTCCGATAAGCTGAAGTCGTGCGGAGGCTCCGTGCGTGAGGTCGTCCTCGCCGACGCGGCCCACACCTGGGCCGGAGAGGCGCTCCTGCGGAGCCTCGATCAGACGCTGACGTTCCTGGACGAGAAACTAAAGCCATGACCGCGATCGCCGAGCCAGAGATCGACACCCCGAAGGCGATCCCCAAGCCCCGACTGTTGCTCGTCGGCGTCCTGTGGCTCGTCATGATGGCCGGGCTGATCGTATGCCACGGCTGCCACTCGGGCGACCATGACGATGAACTCAGCGTGCCTTTGATGGAAGAAGAGATTAGCCACAGATGAACACAGATGAACACAGATAATTCATTTTTGTCTTATCTGTGTTCATCTGTGTTCATCTGTGGCTAATTTTTCTTCGGCCAGGCGAGATGCTTGTGGAGGAAGTCGAACGTCCCCTTGCCGTTGATCGTGTGCGGCCCGACGAACCATTCGATCGTCGCGCGGTCGCCGATCCCGAGTTTGGCGGAATAGAGGTGCCGGATCTTCGCGAACTCGAGTGCGACCCGGTCGTCCGGCCCGACGCCGTCGAAGTGCCCGCGCTCGACCATGAACGGGCGCGGCGCGATCAGGGCGGCCATCTCGGCGTAGTTAAACGTGCTGCCGAGATCCCACTCGAAGATTTCGTACTCGTTCGTCCAGACGTAGCTGTAGGTGGAGCGCGACGAGGCGTTCTTCCACACCCAGTCGTTGAAGTCCGCCGAGCAGATCGACAGGCAGTAGTTCTTGACCAACGGCGGGATGCGCATCGCCGACTTGCCGCCGTAACTGAGGCCGTAGAAGCCGATGCGTTTGGCATCGACGTTGGGCAGCGTCCCGAGCCAGTCGGTGATCTGCTGGTGTTGCGGGACGATGATCGAGAAGAGCGTCTTGCCGAGCGGGTTCGCCTTCCGTTGGAGCGTGCGGAAGCGATCCTTGAAGATGTACAGATTCTGCGGAGCGAACGTGATGAAGCCGCGCTCCGCGAGCTTCGTCGCGAACGCCTTGTAGGAGGCGAAGCCCGGCTCGCCGATGGTGTCTTCGGGCCGACCCTCGAGGCCGTGTTGGCACACGACGACGGGGCGTTTCTCGTCGGCCTTCATGCCCTTGGGTAGGACGAGCAGCCCGTAGGCGATCACATCCGGGTACACGTCGAGGACGACTTGGTAGATTGTCCACTTGTCCGTTTCGGAGAGTTTCTTCGTGCGCGGGTTCGCGGGCAAGAGCTTGTGGTCGAACCGCCCAATGACCTGCGTCGCAAAGATTTCGCGGTAGCGCTCGACGCTCTTCTCGTAGGCGGCGAGGGAAGACGTGTCGAGCTTCTTCTTGTCGTTGGCCCGGACGAACTGGTCCGCGATCGGCATGAAGTTGCGCCGGACTTCGGGCGACTCGGCGAGGAGGGAGTGAGTGAAGGTGTCGATCTCGCGGAACTGGCGCTGCTGGCGTAGTTTGGGGTCGAACTCGTCGCGGAGGTGTTTCGGCCGCTCCCCGTCTTCGTCGTGAGCCACGCTCACGCCGTTCATGAACAAGTTCAGCGTGTTTGGCGTCCCCGGTCCCTTTTTCAGGGCCGAGATGTGGCCCCGTCGCGAACCTCCGGAAAGCTTTCGGACCAGATCCTCCCACCGTTTATTCTCGGCGGCGTCTTCCTCCTCGGTAGGAGCCGCGAGCCGGGCGGGCGCACCGCCTTCGGAGGGAAAGGTTCGCTCCAGAACTTGGGTCGTCTCGATGGTGAGCGAGCGCGGCGAGATCATCGCCGCCAGTTCGGCATCGCCGAACTCCTTCAGGAGGCCGAACACGTTGCGATCGATCGGCTGTTCCCAGATCCGATTCCGGTTGCCAAAGTAGCCGCTGACGCAGACGCCCGCGATCCGCGTATCCAGCGCCCCCGCGTACAGCGCCAACATGCCGCCCTCGCCCCAGCCGATGACGCCGATCTTCGCCTTGTCCCCGCCCTCCTTCGCGAACCAATCGACGCCGGCGAGAACCTTCTGGATCTCGTAGCCGATGAGGTGCCGGCCCATCTCGAACGCGCTGCGGTAGAGGAACTCGCGGTTCGTCATCTTGGCCCGACCGTTGCGTGCCGCGTAGGTGCGGTCGATCAACGTCGGCACGAGGACTCGGCAGCCGCTCTCGGCGAGCCGTCGGGCGTACTGCGACTCGGCCTTGACGCCGCGCATCAGGCCGCAGAGCTGCTCCGGCGTCACGTCCGCGTCGGGGATCGCGACGATGTCGGCGACCGGCTTGCCCTTGGTGGGTCGCAATAGCAATCCCTCGCCGTACATCTTGCCGATGACCGGCCAGCGCACGGCGAGGATTTCGTAGTTCGCGCCCTTGCCGACGAGGGCCGGTTCGTCGAGCGTGGCGACGAGTTCGGGCGACGTGAACGCGATGCGAGCGTCGCGCACGCCGAGGATGTGGGCGAGTCGCTTGCGGTTCGGTTCGATCGATTTGTCGTAGGCCGCCGCCGAGGTGAAGTCGCGATTCCAGAACTTCTCGCGGTTCTTCGCCGCCGACTCGATCTCGCGGAGGAGGAACTTATCGACGCCATCGACCAGTTGGGAGGCGATGTCGCCCTTCATGGTCAACGCTTTGGTTCCGGGCAACGTGTCCGGCTCGGCGGCACGGAGCAGCGGTGCGAGGAGTAGGGCTAGGAGGGATAGTCGGCGCATGGGGGTTCTCCTGCTGCGGAGGCGGGGGATGAGGGAGAGTGTATGCGCAGACCCGGCGAGCGGCCCCTGTAAAGGGGCTGGATTCGTCCGCATGAAAACCAGCCCCTTTACAGGG
>JANXSH010001166.1 GCA_025356615.1 Planctomycetia bacterium
CATGTCTGAGAGCGTCACGTCTCCCTCTGATCCGGTCTGGCTCCCCCTTCCCCTTTAGGGGAGGGGGTTGGGGGGTGGGGTCAGCCGCTCACCGACTTCACCTCTCCCCCTTGATTACTCGGCTCCATCGGTGCAGGAACCTCCGCAGGAAGGATGCGCTCGAACAACTCGAGATACCCCGACACCTGTGACGGGAACGAGAAGCTCTCCAGCACGCGCTCCCGGCCCTGGAATCCGATCTCGCGCAGGGTGTCTTCGCATTCGAGTGCCTCGAGCATGCGTGCGGCGAGCGTCTCCGAATCTCCCGCCGGGACGAGGAAGCCGCTGACGCCGTCTTCGATGATCTCCGCCGTCCCGCCGACATCGGTGGCGACGACGGGGACGCTCGCGGCACACGCCTCGAGGATGACGTTGGGCAGCCCCTCGGTGTACGAGGACTGTACGAACAAGTCGAAGTGGGGAATGAAGCGGTCGAGGTCGTTGCGGAACCCGCCCAGGACGATCGACCCGGCCAGCCCGAAGAGGCTGATCTGATGTTGGAGGGACTCCTTGCAGGGGCCGTGTCCGAACAGGACGAACCCGCAATCGGGGTGGACATCGAGCACGCGCGCCGCCGCGCTGATGAGGATCTCGAAACCCTTCTCGGGGCTGAGCCGGCCCGCCGCGCCGATGATTCGGGTCTTGGGAGTGCGGAAGAATCGCTCGATCCGAGCGCGATAGCGCGGGTCCACATCAACGAAGCGGTCCGGGTCGATGGCGTTGGGGATTACGGTAATGCGGTCGGGCTTGACGCCCGTCCGACGGACCTTCTCGCCCTGCGCTCCTGAGACGGCGACGACGTGATCCATGAATCGCAGGTGGAATCGGTCGAGGCGTTCGTACATTCGCACGCGGAAGCTCTCGCCGGTCCATCCCCGCGAGACGGCGACGACGGGGATGCCCGCGCGGCGAGCGGCCATGCGACCGAGGACGTTCGCCTTGTAGCCGTGGCACAGCAAGACGGTCGCCCCGAGGCGCTGGAGTTGCCCGGTGATCTCGCGGACCGACGCCCGCAGGCTCGGCGTGTCGTGCCGCAAGGCGACCGAGTCGAAACCCTGCTGACGGACCGCGCCGAGGAACGAGCGGCAGCGACCATTCTCGGAGAACGACAGGAACGTCGAGGTCGCGAGGTCGCGCATCCCGCGCGCGAGGCCGAGCATCTGGCGCTCCGGCCCGCCGTGGAACGTCGAGGCGGTGAGATGAACGATGTTCATGAGTGCTTATTTCCTCACAGAAGTCGTGGAGTCTTCCTTCGCACATCGCGCCCACATCTGCTCCAGCCGGTCCGCGAGGACGGCCCAATCGTAGAGGCGGATCGTCTGTTCGTATCCCGCCAAGGCTTGTCGGCGGACCCGGTTCGGGTCGCGGATGGCGTCGAGGATGCTATCCGTCATGTCGGCGACCTCCTCGACGAGGTCGAGGTGTCGGCCACTCTGGAGGTGCAGCCCCTCCGCCCCAACCCTCGTCGAGACGACGGGGACGGCACACGCCAAAGCCTCGAGGATCTTGAGGCGTGACCCACCGCCGATGCGGAGCGGCACGACCATCATCCCGGCAGCCGCGAGGTACGGCCTCACGTCCGGCACGCTCGCGTGCAGCGTAACGCCCGACTCGGCGGCGATGCGTGTAGTAAGCCAGGCGGGAGGGTTTCGGCCCACGACGACGAACTTTGCGCGAGGCTCCTTGGAGCGGAGATTCGGCCACACCTGGTCGAGGAACTGGACAACACCATCGAGATTCGGTCGCCAGTCGAGGCTGCCCAAAAATAAGAGGCTGGCTGGGTCGCGCGGCTCCTGCGTGGGCCGAAAGAAGGACGTATCAACTCCGTTATCCACGACATCGACGCGCGGCACAGCGAGGTCTCGCCGGAAGCGCTCGGCGTCGAGCGGGCTGACGGCAACGGTGAGATCGACCCCGGCGAGGGTGTCGCGCTCGAAGCGGCGGAACTTCTGCCACTGCTTACGGATGTACCAGCGTTTCAGTGTGCCCTCGGCCGTCTCATGGTAGCGCTGCCAGATGACCGATTCGACGTTGTGGGCCATCACGAGACGCGGGCCGACGATGGCTTTCAGAGACTGTGCATACGGAGTCCATTCGCAGTGCCAGAGATCGACCGGCTCCCGCGCCGCGATGTCGGCCAGCGCGTCGGCCAGCTGCCGACTCGTGTGGACGGCAACGCTGTAGGGCAGCGGAGAGAAGAGGTTGGCGGCGAGCCGGAAGTAGAACCCCGGACCAGACTTCGGCGGAACCGCGCGATCGACGATGACCGTTCGGATGCCGAGGTCCGCGAAGTGCGATTCGGCCCGCGCGGCCTCGTCGGCGTCGGCGTTGCGGTGACACACATAGGTCAACCGATGACGCGGGGCGAGCCGGCGCACGAGGTTGTAGGTGCGGATGCGCTTGCCGGAAGTCGGCGGGTAGGGCAGTTCCTCATCGACGAGGACGACCCGTAGCGGGCGCACAGGGGCGTTCACTTCGACGGCAGAATCAGGGGCATCGGACAGCAAGGGTGCAAGTGTCATGGTGTCTCCGAGGGCGATCATGCGGCGCGAGTCACGGGGTGGAGTTCGGGGCGATGGATGCGGCGAGGCTGGAGCGTATCGCGGGCCGACGGGTCGAACGCGAGGAGCGCTCGAGTGATAGTCCCGAGGGGGAAGTCGGCGATCAACTGCGTGAGGCGTGTTTCCGTCCGGGCGAGGTTGACGTAGTGGCGAAAGCGCCTCCCCAGGCTCGCGTCGATGCGCGGTTGGTCGGGGTCGAGTTCCCAGGGGTGCAGGTAGGCGGCAAAGGGTCGGCCCGCCGCGTTGATCTTGCCGAGTCCGAGGCGCGTCAGCGCGTAGGGGTAGAGGCGGAAGTAGCCTCCGCCGCCGACGGGGACCGGGTAGCCACACACGTTCCACACCGGCGGGGGGAACTCCCAGAGCGAGCCGGCCTCGCGGTCGATGCGGTGCGGCTCCAGCGGCGTTCCTGGGATGCCGTAGCGGTCGTGGTGCGTCGGGTAGATGCTCGAGTCGAGGGTGATCCCCTCCTCGACGAGGATGTCGAGCGCCCAGGTCGATTCGCGCGTGATGCTGAAACTCGGGGCGCGGTACGCCGTGACGCACTCGCCGAGTGTGTCTTGCAAAATGTCGATGCTCAGACGTAGGTCGGCCCGGAACGCTTCGGGCGTCATCTCGTAGATCAGACGATGCGCGTAACTGTGGCAGCCGATCTCGTGGCCGGCCGCGCGGATAGCGCGGACGAGGCTCGGCTGGCGCTCGGCGACCCAGCCGAGGACGAAGAACGTCGCCCGGACATCCGCCGCCGAGAGGATGTCGAGCAGGCGGTCGGTACTGGAGCCGACGCGCGACTCGTAGTTGTCCCACTCGGCACGATTGACATACGGCTCGAAGCCGGAGACGTGGAAATAGTCTTCCACGTCGATCGTCAGCGCGTTGACGAGGGCCGACTCCCGGAGGACGGTCGGGCCGATCGCGGAGGGGAAGGACAGGGTATTCGTCATGGCGTCCTCATTTCTGGTTGAGGGCCGATCACTGATCGCTTTTGGCGATTCTCGAATAGGCCCACGAAGGTCTCCCAGCACAGCCCCCAGCCCGCGCCGAGGTGGACCGTCACGAAGACGGCGGGCAACAGCGCGAGCATCATGGGTTGACGCGAGCGGGCCGCGCCCTGGAGGCTGGCGAAGCAGACGAGGAAGGCGTAGACGACGAGTGAGCCGAGGTAGACGAACCAGAGCGGGTCGTACAGGCTGGCGAGCAGCGGGCCGACGGCGAGGCCGGCGAGGAAGGCCGCCGGGACGAAGCCGGCCGGCGAGAACGTGTCACGATGCTTGCGGAGTAGGCGTACCCGACCCCGGCCGTAGCGCGTCATCTGCCGGAACAGCTTCACCAGCGAGCCGCGCGGCTGGTACTTCACCGTGGCGCGCGGCGTGAAGTAGCAACTCATGCCGGCCCGGCCCAGGCGGTGGTTGAACTCGACATCCTCGCAGGCGTCGAAGCGCTCGTCGAACACGCCGATCCGCTCGAACACCTCGCGCCGATAGGCGATGGCAACGCTCTGCGGCGGGACGAATCCCTCGCGGTCGGTGTAGATGTGCGAGTCGGGGTGGTGGCCGAGGAACGACGATCGTGCCTGGGCGATGGCCCGTTGCGTCCAGCTCGCCCCGCGCACGTCGAGCGGCTGGGGTCGGCCCACGCTGTCGGCACCGCTGCGCTCGAAAGCGTCGGCAAGGTCCGCGAGGTAGCGCGGGTTGTCGATCTGGCAGTGGCCGTCGATGAGCAGGATGAGGTCGCCGTGCGAGGCTTCGACGGCGACGTTTCGGCCCGCGCTCGAGAGGCGTCGCGGGTTATCCAGCAACCGAACGCGCGGGAACTCGGCGGCGATGGCGGAGACGATGGTCCGGGTCTCGTCGGTCGATCGCCCATCCGCGACGAGGATTTCGAGCCGATTGGTTGGGTATTCTTGTGCCAGGAGTTGCCGGAGCGTCTCGGCGATGTAGCCGGCCTCGTTACGGACCGGGACGATGACGGAAATGTAGGGAATCGCAACGAGAGGGGAGGGCGAGGCGGTGCGCGAGGCACGTCCCTGATAGACAGCGTTCATGGATATCATCCTCCTTGATGAATCGATCGACCCGCGAGACCGATCCTTGGTCTCGGTTCCCCACGATCAGGCGGTCAAGCGCTGGCGACTCGTGGGCGCGTCGGGCACCAGGTCGCGCGTCGCCCGTTCGATCTCGCCGCCGGCTGGCAAGCCGAGCAATCGTCGGAGGATGCCGAAGGGCAGCCCGATGGCGTAGAACGCCGTGCAGATCAGGAGTCGTAGATCCATCCAGGGGCCGAGCTTGCGGACGTAGAACAAGTCGTGGGCCAGCTTGCGGCGGACGCTCTCGATGTCGGTGTCGGCGGGCAACTGGACCTGGGCCAGGCCGGTGACTCCGGGGCGGACGTTGAGGCGCTGGCGGTAGGCCGGCAAGGCGCGCTCGAGGTCGGGGATGAACTCGGGTCGCTCGGGGCGCGGCCCGATGAGGCTCATTTCACCGCGCAGCACGTTGATGAGTTGGGGCAACTCGTCGAAGTGCGTCTTGCGGAGGATGTGTCCGACGAACGTGACGCGCGAGTCGCCGGGCACGCACCAGCGCGGGCCGGTGAGCGATTCGCACTGGAAGAACATCGTCCGCAGTTTGATGATCGAGAAGGTCCGACCGTCCTTGCCGACCCGCGTCTGGGTGTAGAACGCGGGGCCGCGTGAGGTCAACTTGACGGCTAGAGCCGCGAGGAGGCCCAGCGGGAGGGCGGGAATCGTGAGCAGGGCGGCGACCACGAAATCGGCGACGGCCTTGAATCGCGGATACCAGGGGTACTGCTCCGGCACGACGGGCAGGCGTGCGGCGGGGGTCCGGTCGCGCCGCAGCCGGACGACGTTCGGCGAGGGGGAATCCGCGTTCTGGGCCTCGCGGGTATCGGCGAGGGACAGGATGCTCTGAGTTGCCAAGGGATCGCCTCCGTGCTGGAGAATTAGAATGCTTCGATACTTCCAGGGCCAGACCCGCTGCGATCCCATGTTGCGTCTTCAATGTTGCGTCGAGGTGCGGGTCGGGCTTTCGTCATCTGGTCCCCCTCGCCCCCTGTACTCAGGGGGAGAGGGGTTAGGGGTGAGGGGTTCTTTTCAGGCACTATCCTGACCCCCTCACCC
>JANXSH010001169.1 GCA_025356615.1 Planctomycetia bacterium
TCCCTCAAACACCTCTTCTTATGATCGAATGTACACCTTATGATCCGGCCCTACCTGGAGACGACTCCAGGGAACGCGGCGAGGCGGACCCCAAGCCGCCCGCCGCGTTGGGGCCGGTGGGAATCGACAACCTGGAGTCACCATGTTCGTGCAACTGACCCGCGACTACCTTGGCCGAAAGGCCGGCGAACGCCTCGACCTCTCCGAATCCGACGCCACGGGGCTGATAGCCCGCGGCACGGCGGAACCCGTCCGCGACGACGTGCTGTCCCCGCTCATCCAGCGCTCCATCGACTCGGCGCTCGCGGGCATCGCCGGTGGCCTGCAATCCACCTTCGACGCCGCCCTGCGCGACTTCTCGCAGGCTCAGACCAAGAGCCGTAAGGGTGCGACGCCCGCGATCTTCGGAGAAGGCAGGATCGGCGACCCGAAACAAACATTCGGACGCTTCCTCCTCGCCGTGCGTCACAACGATCGCAAGGCGTTGGACGAGATGGGTTCGTCGTTCGTCGAATGGGACGATGTCACCCGCAAGGCCGCCATGTCCACGCAAACGGGCACGTCGGGCGGCTACCTCGTGCCGATCGAGTTCGTCTCGCGTCTGATGGCCCTCGTGACCGAGACCTCCATCGTCCGCCCGCGTGCCACCGTCATCCCCATGTCTTCGCGTTCCTGTCAGATCCCGGCACTCGATGTCATCACTGCCCCGAACGCGGGCGACACCGCGTTCCTCGGCGGGGTCGTGGCGCGCTGGACCGAGGAGGCGACCGCGCTGAACGAGACCGAGCCGAACCTCAAGCAGATCGACCTCGTCAACTACGAGCTGTCCGGCTACTCCAAGGTCAGCAACACTTTGCTCTCGGACAGCGCCATCGGCCTCGATGCGTTCCTGATGCAAATCTTCAGCCGCGCCATCGCCTGGTACGAGGACTACGCCTTCCTGCGCGGCAACGGCGCGGCCAAGCCCCTCGGCGTGCAGACCTGGGGAGGCATGATCCAGGCGACGCGCACGACGGCGAACCAGTTCAAGCTCCAGGACATCGCCAACATGTACTCGCGGCTGCTGCCCGGCTACGGCCCCAAGACTTCGTGCTGGATCGTCCACCCGTCGGTCCTCGCACAACTGCTCCAGATCGCCAGCACCGCCGCCGCCGGGCAGAACCTCTTCCTGACCTCCCTCCAGGGTCATCCGCAGATGCAAATCCTCGGCCTGGACGTTTGCACCTCGGAGAAGGTTCCCGCCCTGGGCACGGCGAACGACGTGACGCTGTGCGACTTCCAGCACTACCTCATCGGCGACCGCCAGCAGATCGAGATCGCCTACAGCGAACACGTCGCCTTCCTCACGAACCAGAGCGTCTGGCGCTTCGTCAGCCGCGTCGGCGGCCAACCCTGGCTCCGCGACAAAGTCACCCTCGCCGACACCGTCTCGACCCTCAGCCCGTTCGTGGGGCTGACGGTGTGATCGGATGACAAGGTGACACGGTGACAAGGTGACAAGGTGACACGGCCGTCCCTGATCCAACTGAAAACTGAAAACGGACAACTAGCGACAAAGGATCCCCCATGCACAGCCAACCGAGCGAAAAGCTCACCATCGCAGGCATCGCCGGCCCGCAGACGATCGCGAACACGGCGGTCCTCTCGTCGGCCCTCGACATGTCGAAGTTCGAGGAGGCGCTGTTCCTCCTCTGCCTCGGCGACATGGCGGCCGAGACGATCGACTTCAAACTCCAGGCCAGCGCCACCTCGGGCGGCACCTACGCCGACATCCCGGCCAAGGCGATCACCCAGCTCGCGGCATCGGCGACGGCCAACGACAACAAGCAAGTCCTCATCAACCTGAAGGCCGAGAAGATGCCGACCGGCACCCAGTTCGTCAAGGCGTCCGCCATCACCGGAGGCGCGACGGGCGGCTCGGCCTGCATCCTCGCCCTGGGCCTGCGACCGCGCTTCGGCCCCGCCTCGGACGACAAGCTCACCTCCGTCGTCCAGACCGTCATCTAACTCCATCGTCTTCACTGAAAACTGAAAACTGAAAACTGAAAACTGGAGCGCAGCGACTATGGCCGACCTGATCCTGAACATCCCCACCGGCGAAGTGTCGCTGTCGGCTGCGACGGCGAAGACGGTCTTCAGCATGACCGCCCCCGCGAATCAGCGCCTCAAGCTGAAGGGGATCGAACTCTTCTTCAAGGGCGTCAGTGCCACCGACACGCCCGTCAAGTGCGAGCTGTCGCTCGTCACGACTGACGGGGGGACAGCCACGACGGCCACCCCGGCGAAGAACGACAACGACATGGCGGAGACCGCCCAGGGTGTCTACAAGACGAACTACTCCCTGGAACCGTCCACCTACGGGGCCAACCTCCGCACCTGGGAGGTCCACCCGCAGACGGGCCTCGTCCTCTACTTCCCGCTGCACGACGAGCCGCGTCTCAAGGGCGGCACCGAGATGGCCCTGCGCCTGACCGCCGCCCAGGCGCAGACCGTGTCGGCCAACGCGGTCGTCGAGGAGTGAGACGAGGTGCTGATAACCTGCTCCCCTCTCTCCTGAGTACAGGGGCGAGGGGGACCATCCAGGAGACTCCCCATGCCGCCACGCCCCGCCTTGTTCCCCCGTCCTCGTGTCAGCGTGCCACCGAGTCATCGTGTCCTGATCGGCCGAGTCCCGCGTGGGGCTCCATCGATCCCGGTCGGCCCCAACTCTCGCTCGATCCGCGTCTCGGCGTCGGCGACGTTCCTCGTGAGTCTCCAAGGAGCATGGCCCATGTCCATCACCAGCAGCCTCCGCTTCTTCCGGGGCGAGGACATCACCCTGGATTTCACGATGACGCCGCCCCTCGACATCTCGGGATGGACGCTCTCGTTCAAGGTCGCCAACACGCTCGGCGGGACGGTCCAGTTCACGAAATCCGCGACGATCGTCGATGGCCCGCAGGGTAAGTACCGCGTCACGATCGCCAGCGCGGACACCGCCTCGCTCACTGTGGGCCGATACGTCTGGGACTGCCGCCGAACCGACGCGGGCAACAGGGCCACCGTCGCGGACGGCAGCATCGATCTTCGCCAGGAGGTGACGCCATGAGCGACCTGATCGGCCTGGAACGGGCCAAGCTCGGCATCCCCGCCGCCGGGACTGCCGACGAGCGTCTCCTCGAAGCGCTGATCGGTGCCGCGTCCCGAGGCATCGAGAAGTATTGCGCCCGCGTCTTCGGCCTGACGGCGTTCGACGAATACCCTTATTTCGGCGAAGTCGATCGGCGCGTCCTCGTCCTGTCGCGCTTCCCGGTGCAGTCCGTCGAGTCCGTCCGGCACAGCCCGACCTCGGTCCTCGAGATCAGCCAGACCGACACGGCGACGAACCAGCAAGCGCGCGTCACGGTCACATCGACCGGCCTCGACCTCGTCCGAGTCGCGTCTGGGGTGCGCGTCGCCTCCACCCTGACCTACGCCGCCAACCCCACCCTCAGCGCGATGGCAACCGCCATCGTCGCCCTGGGTGTCGGCTGGGCCGCGCGGACCGTCACCAGCTACACTCTGTGGCCCTCGGCGGATCTGTGGGTGACTCCACGCTCGGGAGACACGACGCGCTCGGCGGGGGCACTCTCCTGTTGGGGCACCTACGCCCCGCTCTACCTGCATGTCGGCGAGGCATCCGACTACGACTGGGATTCGCGCGGCTCGATCACGCTCCGCAACCTGGGCGGATCGATCCCCTCGTTCTGGTTCCTGGGCGACCCGCCCTATCGGATCAACGCCTATCGCGTGCAGTACACTGCGGGGTTCGCCGAGATCCCTGCGGACGTGCAGGAGGCGTGTGTCCTCTGGGTCCAGGAACTGTACTACGCCGCCCAGCGCGACCCGACCCTGACGAACACGCTGACCGCCGGCGGCGCTGCCTCGGGGTACGCCGGCCCCCAAGGGATGCCGGCGCGGACGAAGGCGATGATCGACCCGTACCGCGTGCGGAATGTGTGAGGTGGAGCGAAGACCTCTCCCCCCAACCCCCTCCCCTGAAGGGGGAGGGGGAGCCAGACCGGATCAGAGGGAGACGTGACGCTCTCAGACATG
>JANXSH010001182.1 GCA_025356615.1 Planctomycetia bacterium
CTTCACTGGCTTCACCCCTTTACTTGACATCGAGGGCTGGTGGTGGGCCGCGCTCCGCTCGACCCACCCTACGACCTTCATTCAACAGTATTGTGGCTAATTCGGCTTCGTTGACAGTGAGTCTTCCGTCCCCTCCCACAGGTCGCGGATCAAGGACAGGCGTCGGCCGACCGTCCGCACCGTGCAATCCAGTTCGGTCGCGATGTCCTCGTTGGTGCTGCCTTCGAGTTTGCGGATGGCGATGTGGCGGAGTTGCTCGTCGCCCAGCCGGTCGAGTAGGACGCGGAACTCGTCGGCGACCATGGCCGCGAACGCCGGGTCGGGGTCCGTGCCGATGACCGAGTCGAGCGCGGCGTCGTCGAGCGCCTTCGTCACGCCTTCGGCCCGCTTCTTCCGGTTGTCGTATTTGCGCTGGTCGATCGCTTTGCGTGCCGTCAGCATGACCAGCACCTGCCACAGGTCGTCGCGGTTGGCGAGTCGGGGGAATCGCTGCTCCGACGCCGCCTGGCAAAAGCTATGGAACGCGGACAGGGCGACATCCTCTTCGTCAGCCGCCCGCTTGCTCGAGGTCCGCAACTTGGCGCGGGCGAGATCGACCATGCGCCCGAAGTAGCGTTCCCAGAGGCGCTGGGCAACGTCGTCATTGCCTGCGGAAAGGGCGTGGATCCAGGTCGTTACCGAGCCGTCGTCTGACATCGGCGTTGCTCCGGGTGTGGGGGTCAAGAGGTATTCTCGCACTCCGAGGGGCGATCGTAAAGGGGGTGCGCGCCGGGTGCGCGGGTAGTCTCGAGCGCGTCTGCCGCCTCGAGGAGCTGCTACCGCAGTGCCAGTTCGTGCGCCTCCACTGCTTCCTCTCCCGCGAGACCCGGCACATCCTCGACGCGAACACGCTGGCACTGTTGCCGCGCGAAGCCTACGTCGTGGACACCGCCCCCCTCGCGGCGCATCGACACGTCTCACACCGCGTTCTACCCTGCCGAAGGCTTCGACCAGATGCGCACGAAAGGCGCGATGGAGGCCCGCCGTGTGATCCTCGGCGAGGCGGTGCGAAACCTCATGAACCTGCACTGCCTAACGGGGGCGCGGGCGGTGGTGCGAGGCTTTGCACAAAAATTCGTCTCTCGGACCTTCGCGTAAGGGTTTACGTCGATCGAATCAGGACTTACGTCGATTCAGACCTATTTTTGTGCAAAGCCGTGGTGCGAGGAAATGCGTAGTGCGTGGCGGGCATCGGGTCGTAGAATACGAGTGCCATCGATTCCCTGCGTGGAGCGAGAGTTATGTCCGATCCACAAATCCCTGCCGTCTCGAGTGCCACGACCGGGCCAAGGCTCAGGCTGGTGGGTCTGCACATTCGTGGCTTGCGCGCGATCAAGGAATTCGACCTGCCGCGCGACGGCCTTGGATGGCGAGGAGGGATACCGGATCTCGTCCTGCTCGCCGGCATCAACGGCAGCGGCAAGACGACGTTGTTGAGAATCCATCGTCGATGTCCAGGCCGCATTGCAGGCAGACGAAGGGCTGCTAACAAGTCTGGATGTCGCCGCCGAGTTCGGCGCGGAGGTGCAGCGATTCGAGACGGCACTCGCCACCTCGATCAAAGAAGGTATGGTCCTCAATGGGAAATGGTTGTTGCGGCACTTCATGGTTGATCGCCTTCGCAACAACCCCGAATACTGGACTCGAGCCTGGGTTCGGCACGCCGAGTCGGTCGGCGGGCTGTCGGAGGTACGAACTTTGTGGCAACGAATTACGGGAACGGTGCCATGAGCCTGACGCCTTCTCCCGCTGTCCCACCCGTTGCGACGAAGCCCGATCATCCCTCGGACGCCCGTTTCCTGATCGTCTGGGCCATTCTCGTCGGGGGGCTGGTCGTCGGCTGGGCGCTCAGCGATGCCCTCTCTGCGGGGCAATGGTTCGGTTCGATGATGGCGATCTATTTCGGGCCGTTCAAGGTCGCCACGCTGATCGCCTTGACGAGGGAGGAACGTCGCGAATGGACGTGGCCCCGTCTGATCGCCTACTTCCTGTGGGTGGGGATGCAGCCCCGGCAGTTCCTCCCTTCGTATGTTCCCTCGCGCTCGCCGTCGCTCCCGACCTGGTGGAGCTGCTTGCTCAACCTGTCGACCGGAGCGGTCCTCCTGTGGGGCGTGCCCTTGATGTTACCGGAAGGTACGCCGCTCCTGGTCCGAGCGTGGACGGGTTTGGTCGGGATGGTCCTCCTCCGCCTGTTCGGGGTGTTCGACGCCTTCACACTACTCTTCCGCCTGATCGGCTTTCCCGTAGAAAAGGCCTGGGGCAACCCGATGGCCGCGACCTCTTTGCGTCAGTTCTGGGGCCGTCGCTGGAACCGGATCATGTCGGGCTTGATGCGCGATCTGATCTTCCTGCCGCTAGCGCGGAGGATCGGCATCCTCGGGGCGAGCATGGCCGTGTTCCTCTACAGCGGGGTCTTGCACGAATTCCTGAGCGTTCTGGCGCGGTCGGGCTACGGCGGCCCGACTCTGTACTTCCTCATCCAGGGTGTCGCGTTCTCGATCGAGGGGACGCGCTTCGGTCGGCTTTTGCTGGCACGATCGCCCCTCGTCGGGTGGTGCTGGACGGCGCTGGTGGTCGTCGGGCCGGTAGGGCTGGCGTTGCCACCAACATTCCTGTACGAAGTGGTCGTGCCCACCCTGCGCGAGATGCGCGTGCCGGGACTCGACGTGTGAGTGAGCCTCCCCTGATGATTCGAGGCCGACTCCTGC
>JANXSH010001185.1 GCA_025356615.1 Planctomycetia bacterium
CCATCTGCCCCAGCCAGGCGAAGTCGTCCCGGTGCCAGGCGATGTGGCACAGCACGCTGTAGGCGAACACGGTGAAGAATCGCGCTCGGGTCGGGTCGGGATCCTGCTCCGCCAGGGCGAGCGACTGCCGGCCCCACTCGACCGCCTCGTCGAGTTCGGCGAGTTCCCACGCCAGCCAACGGCGGCGCGCGAGGATCAGGTAACGCGGCGTGTCGCTGGCCTGGGCCTGCGCGTCGAGCCAGTCGAGCGCCTCGCGGGCAAGGTCGGCGTAGCCCGTCGGGTCGGTGTAGAGGTAGCCGACGACGAGGTCGTTGTGGACGCTCGCACGCCAGGGGAGCGCCTCGTAGATCGGCTTGCGGACCTCCAACGAGTTCGTGACGGCCTGCTCCAGCCCCGCCTCGACATCGCCCTTGTAGAGCATGAGCGCCTCGGCCCGGCGGACGGAGAAGTACAGCACGAGCCAGGTGTGGTCGAGGTTCCGCGCGAGCGCCCGGCCCTCGTCGATGAGGGCGATCATGCGGTCGGGGTTCGTCTCACGGATCTGGAACATCTCGTGACGGAGCTCGATGATGCGCGCGTGGCGTTCGTCGCCGCCTGCGCACATCTCCCCCTCGAGCTGGTTGAACCAGTCCTCGATCATGGGCCGACTAGCCCCTGCATGGCCTGCGTGACGGCGGCGAACGCCGAGACGGCGTCCTGGGCCGAGAGCATCCGCCCGGCGAACAGCCGGGCGAACTGGTGGATGAGTGTGAGGCTGGCGGCGCGCGTCGCGGGGCTGACACTCGGCTCGGCGAGTCGGCGGATGAGCGGGCTGGAGGCGTTCAGGTGTAACATCCCCGCCAGTTCCTCGCGGTCGCCGAATCGGCGCTCGATGTACTCGTTCACCAGTCCGGCGAGCGGCCCCGGCAGGTCGCCGGCGCGCATGCTCGACTCGGCCTCGCGGGCCAGGTCCGCGCCGTGGGGGTAGAGGAAGATCGCGGGCATCTCGGCGGGCTTGAACACGGACACCGTCACGCGGGTGCCTTGCTCCCGGTAGTGGGCGAGGAGCGGGGCGAAGGCCGACTCCTGCGCGGGGCGGAGGAGTTGCTGGGCCTCGCCGTCGAGCTGAACGAGGTTCACGTCGGGGTGCTTCAGGGCGTAGCGCTCGAGGAAGGGCGTCACGCAGACCCACACCGCCTCGATCGCGGGCACGTCTCGGCCCTCGGCGAGTATTTGCTCTTGCAACGAGCCGAGTTCGCGCGTGACGTAGTAGAGTCCGCCGCCGCTCAGTTTCAGGTACTCCGGCAGGCTCAGCGGGCCGCGCGTCGTGCGGAACGTGACGATGTCCTCGACCTTGTCGAAGAAGTCCTTGTCGCTGACGGCCCAACTGATGATGATGTCGGAGTGGCCACGGACGACCTTACGCCAGGTCGGGGTGTCGTCGCGTGCCAGATCCCGGAGCGCCTCGCTCAGTTGGATCTCGAGCGCCTGGCGGACGAGGTCGAAGTTGTCGTCCTGGTGGATGCTCTCGCGCGACGCGGTCGGCTGGAGCAACGGGCACTCGATGACGCCGCGGACGAAGCGCGCCCACGCCGGGAGGAGGTCCTTTTCCCGGTCACAGATGAACATGCGCCGGATGAAGACGTGCAGGTCGCCGAACTCACGGATCGAAACGATCTAGCCGGGCGGCACGAACAGGAAGCCCTGGAGGGGCACCGTGATCGAGTCGTGGCCGATACTCACCTTGGTGTCGCGGAGGGGGAAGACGCACAACGGCTCCACGCTGTGGTAGACCCGGCCGATGTAGTCCAGGGTGGCCTGCGCCGGGTCGTCGCTCTCCCAGGGCGGGGCCATGAGGTTGATCGGCACCGGGTCGTCGTCGATGTGGATCGGGATCGGCAGGAAGTCGGCGTAGGTGCGGACGGTCTCGGTGAGGGTCGTCTCGTTGAGGATGAAGGAGGCGGAGGGCTTGATCGCGAGTTCGACCGTGGTGCCGACCTCGTCGCGCTCGGCCGGCTCGAGGTCGTAGTGTTCGTCGCCGCTCGAGTGCCAGCGTAGAGCAGGGGAGCCGGTGACCGAGCGCGTCGTGAGCGTCACCTCGCCGGCGAGCAGGAAGGCGCTGAGGAAGCCCAGCCCGAACTGGCCGATTAGTTCGGCGGCCTCCGTCGGCGAGCTGAAGGCGAGCTTCTCGCGCAGCTCGCGCGTGTAGCCCCGCCCGATGGTCGAGAGGTACGTCCCGATCTCCTCCTCGGTGAGGCCGTTGCCGTTGTCGGAGATGGTGATGGTGCGTGCGCGGGCGTCGAGGCTGATGTCGATGCGCGGGCGGTAGTGTCGCTCCTCGGCCTCGATCTTACGGCGGACGCAGGAGTCGTGGGCATTCTGGATCAGCTCGCGGATGCCGACCTTCTTGGAGGTGTAGAGGTGCTCGGCCAGGACCTTGAGGAGGCCGGGCAGGTGGAGCTCGAATTTGAGGCGGTCGGTCATCGGGGGGATCCTTCGTCAGAGGCCGGAGTCAGGCGGGGGCATGGGCGGACGGGGCGTTCCTGAGTTCGGAAACTCTGGCTCTCAGGGATGAGGCCAGGGCTTTGACGGGAGATGATTGGAGAACTTTTTTGATGAGGTTGCGGAACTCGGGGTCGTCATCGGCCCGATTGTCCGGCTTCTTTCCCTCATTGAAGGGACTGGCGGCCTCGAGCATGGGAGCGAAGCCCCTGGGTCGGAATATCTCCGCATCGACCAGGACAGGATAGGGCATCGTCCGGGTGTGTTGCACGGACAAGATGCGAAACCTCGAGTCGTCGTGCAATTCGGGCGCTCTGATCTCGAGCGTCGTCTTTACCTTGTCCTCTTCGTCGGGCCATTGCTGGACTTCGCCGATCAGAACTCCGTTGGTCAACTTCGAGAGGTCATCGGCCTGGGCACGCAGAATCGCTAGCGGTGTCTCTGCAGGCTCCTTGATCTCGGGATCCCACAAACTCGCATTGGCTTGGGTCATAGCAATCGTCGCTTTCTAAACATCGAGTCGGAATAGGATGGGGAGGTGGTCCGAGAACCGCTCACGGTTCGGAATACCCCTCGCGTCTACCAAGGAATGTATCCCGTCTTCCGTCAAGATTCTCAATTCAGCCAATTGGTTCATTAATTCCTTGCGAAGCAACAGTTGATCGAGGAGGTGCCAGTGGGGGTTGTGAGAGACGGATGAGTCCCAGTAATGACTACCCGGCGGTCCTTCGGTCCGATCACCGAACAGCCCCCACATTGGATTATAGAATCGCCGACGATCTTGCCCGCGATAGACCCGGTCCGGTTGCCCGGCAAGTTGGCGAGTCATTTGTCCCTGAAAGCCGGTTGTACTCGTCATGCCGTGGTCGTAGGGATTCATGTTGAAGTCCCCTACTAGCGCGGTGTTTCGGTGCCCAGCCCTGTCCTCGACCAGATCGAGTTCCGCGACGACTTCGTGTGCCGCAACTGCCTGATCTGCGTCGCTGACACCACCGAATCTAGAGGGCAAATGGACGGCTCCTAACAATATCTCAGCCCCAACAACGCCCCTCTCTGCTCGCAGCGACCACACCGTCAAATCTCGCGCCGTGCCGGTGAATCGATGGCGAAATCTGTCATCTCCTAACCGGGTCAGCGCGCGGACCTTGGACACGCCACTGAATGTCTCGTGGTAAGAGCCAATATCGAGGCCGTTCAGCTCCACCAATCCGACAGAGTTATCGGCAGGGCACTCCGTGAGGAAGAAGATGTCAACTCCATGCTTCGTCGCCAAACAGCTTAGATGGGGTAAAACCTCTGTCCGATCATCGATATTCCAGAATAGAACAGTGACCACACCTTCTCTCCTTCCTCTCACCCGCTCGCCAGGACGCGAATCATGTCACCGTCCCGCACGATGTCCGGTTCAACCTCCGATCGGCAGACGCCCGTCGATGTTGGGGGCCAAACCCCGCCCGTCGCAGCCCGAACAGTAATGAGGGCCACGCTGCCCCTGCTTCACAATCCTTCGCCGCCGGGCTCGCCTTTGTGAGAGATGGGTGTCCCTTTCGTCACGCGGCCGGTTCCGTCTTCTCTTTCCCATGCTATAGGCCGTTCTACAGAGCCGCAACACGAAAGGCGGGTTCATGGTGAGGCTTCGGCAAGGCGAGACTCGGCTGCTTACGCCGTCGATTCTCCCAAATGGAGCAGGGTGTCGCGCGCCAACTCCCAACCCCACTCGGTCAAACCCTGCGCCTTCGGCCCCTCCGAATCGAGCCAGCGTGACAGGAGGGACACTACGATCCCCTCTTCCGGGTCGCCGAGTTCGACGAGGACCGCCCCCTCCTGCCGGGGATGGCGGGCTTGTTGGAACAGCCGGTGCCGGGTTGGGCTGGTGGCCCGACCGTCGAAGCAGACGTGGGTTTGCTGCCCCGCGCTGTCGGCGATGGAGGCCCACATCGTGCCATCCCCGTAGCCGTCCACCCACTCCACACGCAGGTTCCGGCCAAGGGAGGTAACAGGTAGTTGCATA
The DNA here is from genome assembly GCA_025356615.1 of Planctomycetia bacterium. Lineage (GTDB taxonomy): Bacteria > Planctomycetota > Planctomycetia > Gemmatales > Gemmataceae > JANXSH01. Next base: position 4,493 of record JANXSH010001185.1, read on the forward strand.
ACGGCGGCTCCCCCTCCTACAGTCCGATGAATCGACCTATGGCCCGTAGCGATTTGGACTCGACGCACTCGCCTCAACGGGTATCCTCCAGGGTGAGGTAGCCGTAAGGGGATTCGGACGCATATCGCCCATCGAGAGTCCAGCGACCCGTCTCGAAGATGCCGCCCAGCCCAAAGAGAGACGGCACGCCGAGAGGGGCACCGACCCGAAACAATACCCGCCAGTCGAACGGATACGCCCTACACCCTCTCGATCCGCAGCGGGTGCCCCGCCAGGAAGTCCTCGCACTCCTGCCGGGTGAAGACGCCGGCCGTCGTGCCGATGGCGCGGACGCAGGACGCGCCGACGGCGCTGCCGATGCGCAGGCACTCTTGCGGCGACCAGCCGCGTAGCAGGCCGGCCATGTACCCGGCGGCGAACGCATCGCCGCCGCCGGTGCCATCGACGAACGGCATGTCGCGGTAGGTGTCCGCCTTCAACCGGAGGCCGTCGCCGACCAGGACGGTGCCGCGATCGCCCATCGTGACGATGGCGGTGCGCGCGCCCATCGCGTGGAAGCGCTCGGCCTGGGCGAGGGGGTCG
>JANXSH010001120.1 GCA_025356615.1 Planctomycetia bacterium
AGCGTCGAGGTCGGTCAGCAGCCCGGCGAGGCCGCGATCGAAGCCGGGGCAGAGTTCCTTCTTCATGCGGTTGTAGTGGTCCCAGTGCGTGTCCCAGCCGCTGCCCGCGAGGCCGAACTCGTCCCAGAAGACGCTGACGAACCGCGACCCCGCCTCGACGAGTCGGCGGGCCGCGAGGCAAGCCTGGCCGAAGAGCGACATGCCGTAAGTCTCGCGCAGGGGACGTGCTTCGCGGTGCAGGTCGAGGGCAGACCGCACCGAGGCGGAGCTAATCAGGTCGAGCGCTCTCGCGCGCTGGCGGTCGAGACTCTTGCCCGCGTCGCCCTCGCCGAGGTGTCGGCGGGCGCGGTCGAACTGGTCGAGCAACGACCGGCGCGCGTCGAGGCGGTCGAGCGTCAGCCCGGCGGAGGAGTCCTGGCCGACGAGGAATCGACTCTCGGGCGTGATGCCGATGTACGGCTCGGCGAAGTCGATCGTCTCGGCGTTGAGCGTCTTGACCATCCGCCCGGTCGCCTTGCCGTCGAACGTGGTCCAGACCGGGTTGTAGGCGCTGCCGAGGAACGCCGCGTAGGGGCCGGCGCGGTGGACCTCGCCACTCCGCTGCGTCGAGAAGGCCCAAGGCAAGGCGATGTTGCCGGGGACGTTCGCCTTCTTGCGGCGACTTTGTTGGTCGAGGTATTCGACGACGGACCCGATGAACGGATGGTGCCGCCCGTCGCGCGGGTTCAACTCCATCGGCACGTCGATGGTCGGGACGCCGGTCAGGGCGTAGGCCGCCCCGTGGATCGGGTACGGGTGCGTCATCGACCGCAACACGGTGACGCGATCCATGACGCGCGAGGTGCACGGAAGGAGCTCGCCGACATCGGCACCGGGGACGTTGGAGCGGATCGAGCGCAGTTCGCCGCGCACCTCGGGGGGGGCGTCCGGCTTGGGGTCGAACGTCTCGAGCTGGCTGGGCGAGCCGTAGAGGTAGAGCAGGATGCACGACTTCGCCTTACCGAAACTCGGCGCGGAGGGGGTCGCGGGCCGGGCCGCGCTCGCCTCCTGGAGGCGGAACAGGTCGGCGAGGCCGAGTCCGCCCAGCGCAAGCCCACCCGCGTGGAGCAAGTCGCGTCGCGTCCAGCCGTTACATAGTTGCAGAGGCGAGCCTTTGATACGCAGCATCGTCTGTCACTCCTGGTCGTGTCCCTCTCATGCTACGCGGAGGAGGGGGAGGGATGCAACGAGGAAATGATGGGAGAGGAGATTTCTCTGGGGACGCGACTTGCACGGGATTCGCGGAATCGTACAAAATAATAACTATCTGACGATCGTCATAGTGTTGTCCTCGCCTCCCTCCATCCCGACGCACGATCTGCCCCCTGCAAGGATCCCGCCATGAAACGTCGTTCCGGCTTCACCCTGATCGAGTTGTTGGTCGTCATCGCGATCATCGCCATTCTGATCGGACTCCTCCTGCCCGCAGTCCAGAAGGTGCGAGAAGCGGCCGCGCGGATGAAGTGCAGCAACAACCTGAAGCAGATCGGCCTCGCCCTGCACAACTACGAGTCGTCCTACACGTCGTTCCCCGCCGGGTGGTTGGGCAACAGCAAACTACCCGCCTACGCGGGGTATCCCGACTACTTCTTTAGTTGGAGCATTTTCGCCCAGATCAATCCGTACCTGGAGCAGACGGCCATCTACAACAGGATGGACCTCACGCAACCGATCTACCAGCCGCCGGCCTACAACGTCACCGCCGCCAACCAGTTCGCCGTCCAGCAAACCATCAAGATGTTCCTCTGCCCGAGCGACAAGGAGCAGCCCGTCTCGGTGGCCTATGGCGAGCCGGTGATCGGCCCCACCAACTACGCCGCCTGCCTCGGCAGCGGGACGACGAACGGGGGGGCACCGTTCGGCTCGCCGCTGAACACGGACGGCATGTTCCAGGGCGTGAGGGCTTTGCGAATCGCGGACGTGACCGATGGGCTGAGTAACACCGTCTGCGTGTCGGAAAGCCTGCTCGGCGACGGGGCCGAGAACGCCACGGGTGCCGCCCCCGGCGGCCCGCAGACGGTCTACGGCTACCTCGGCTACTCGGGCACCCCCATCAACGACGCCAACTGCTCCGCCCCGCCGGTCTGGAACGGGTCGAACCGGCGCGGCTTCATGTGGGCCTCCGGCGAGATCCGTTGCGCCACCTACAACCACTATTACACGCCCAATTCGAAGAAGTATGACTGCGTCAACAACGACCCATCGACCGGGTACACCGCCTCCGGCTTCCGCGGCGCGCGTAGCCGCCACAGCGGGGGCGTCAACGCCTTGTTCGGCGACGGCTCGGTGCGCTTCGTGGCGGACGGGGTGGCCGCCGCCACCTGGTCGGCCCTCGGCACGCGGGGGAGCGGCGAAGTCAATGGCGACTTTTGACGATCGATCTGGGTTCGTCGGAGGCTCGGGTTCATGGTTAGTGCGCCGTCCGCCCCACCCGGCGTCGTCGCCTCCGCTGCGGGGCTCGCCCCCGTCTGGCGCTGGCCCCACGTCGTCATCGCGGCCCTGGCGATGGTACTCACCCTGCCCGGTCGTACCCACGGCCTGGGGCTGTTCACCGAACCGTTGCTCTCGTCCCTGGCCCTGAGCCGGGAGAGTTACGGCTTCTTGAACCTGTGGGCTACCCTCCTGGGGTGCCTGTTCTGCCTCCCTTGCGGCTGGCTGCTCGACCGATTCGGCACGCGGGCGGTCTACCTCGGCGTGACGACCGCCCTCGGCACGACGGTCCTGGCGATGTCCCGATGGACCACGGGGGAGGGGGCCTTCCCGCTCTCGATCGGCTTGCCCGCCTGGATGGGCGGCCCCGTCACGATGGTCGTGATGACCGACCTGTTCCTGTTCCTGCTGCTGACGCGGGGGCTGGGCCAAAGCGCCCTGTCCGTGGTGAGCTTGGCGCTAGTCGGACGGTGCGCCGGACGACGCTCCGGGACCGCAATGGGCGTCTATGCGTTCGTCACGACGGCGGGCTTCCTCACCGCTTTCGTTCTTCTGGGCGAGGTGGTCAAGGCGCACAGGGATGAGTGGCGGCCGGCGTGGGCGGGCATCGGCCTCGCCGTCCTCGTCCTCGGCCTGGTCGGCGGACTGCTGGTGCGTGACCGCTACCTGGAGGCCGATCCGGGACGATCCCCGGCGGAAGGCACGCCCGAGGTGAGCCACACGCTCGGCCAGGCGCTCCGCACCCCGGCCTTCTGGACGTTCAGCGTGGTCACGTCGTTCTACGGCATGGTGGTGGCCGGCACGTCGCTCTTCAACGAGTCGATCCTCGCCGAGCGCGGCTTCGACAAGGTGGTGTTCGTGAACGTGACCCAGGTCGGCATCCCGATCGGGCTCGCGGCGAACCTGCTCGTCGGTTGGCTGGCGACGCGCTGGCCCCTGTCGAGGCTGATGGCCCTGGCGACCGGGTTGTTCGCCGCCGCCCTCGTCGCCTTCCCCCTGGTGACGACCGAGGCCCAGGTGTATTCGTATGCCGCCGCACTCGCCGCCGCCGGTGGGGCCATCACGGTTTGCTTCTTCGGCGTCTACCGTCAGGCGTTCGGGCCGGGCCGACTCGGCTCGATCCAGGGCATCGCCCAGATGCTGACCGTCCTCTTCTCGGCCGCCGGCCCGCTGGTGTTCGCCACCACCAAGGCTCGGGTCGGCACCTACTCTCCGCTCTTCCCCGTGTTCGCGGCCGTCGCCCTGTTACTGGCCGCGCTGACCTGGGCCGTTGGCCTGCCCGACCGTACCTCCGTGACGGAGAATTAAGGACTGCCCATGAAGAACCCGACAGGCGTGGCCCCACACGAGGCACTCAGCGAGGCGCAACTCCGGGCGTGGCGGGAGGACGGATACCTCGTCCTGCGTGGCTTCTTTTCGCCCGGCGAGATCGCCGAGGCGGGGGGGGAGGCCGACGAGCTGCTGGTGCGCCACCGCTCCCTCGTCGAGGTCCGCAACATCCGCTGCCGGTTCCAGCCGAACGTCGAGACTGGGGACTGCGAGTTCGAGTGCTTCGACCCGGTGATCGACCTGTCCCCGGCGTGTCACCGCCTGGCCGTGGCCGCAGACCTGTTGGCGGCGCTGGGCGACCTGTACGGCGAAGAGGCTTGCCTCTTCAAGGACAAGCTCATCTACAAGCCGCCGGGCGTGAAGGGCTACGACCTGCACCAGGACTACATCTCCTGGCCGGACTTCCCGCGCAGCTTCCTGACGGTACTCGTCCCCTTCGACCGGGCGGACCTCGACAACGGCTGCACGGAGGTCTTCCCCGGCTACCATACTCAAGGCTTGTTGACGCCGGCGGACGGCCAGTTCCACCTCCTGCCGATCGACCGGGTCGATGAGTCCGACGGCGTCCCGCTGGTCCTCGCTCCGGGCGATATCGCGATGTTCGACGGCTTCACGCCCCACCGCTCGGCCCCGAACCGCTCCGACCGTTGGCGGCGACAACTCTACCTGAGCTATAACAAAGTCTCCGAGGGCGGCCATCAGCGGGGCCGGCACTACGAGGAGTTCCATCGCTGGCTGCGCGTCAAGTACGCGGAGTACGGTAAGACCGACGTTTACTATCGATGAACAGGCTTGTCATTCAACAAGGAGCCCCCATGTCCCTGGCACTGACGATCGCCCCGGCCGTTCGCTTCCACCTGTCGCTGAACGTGCGCGACCTGACTCGCTCGATCGACTTCTACCGCGTCCTGTTCGGCACCGACCCCGCCAAGTGCCGGCCGGACTACGCCAAGTTCGAGCTGGACGACCCGCCCCTCGTGATGTCCCTGGAGCCGTCGCACCGGAACGTCGGCGGCCCGCTCAACCACGTCGGGTTCCGCCTCCCGGACAGCGAAACGCTGGTCGCGATGCAGGCCCGCCTCGAACGGGCCGGGATCCGCTCCCAGCGCGAGGAGGGCGTGGAGTGCTGCTACGCGCGCCAGACCAAGTTCTGGGTCACGGACCCCGACAAGACGCTCTGGGAGATCTACACCCTCGACGAGGACATCGATTTTCGGGGCGTGGGCCAGACGATCGAGGCCATGATCCCCGAACCGGAAGATCGGCCCCGGTTCGGGGCGGTCGTCGATCCCGTCCCGGTCGTGTACGAACACCTGTGCGACGGGGCGGTGCCGGGGCGACTGCCCTTCGCCGACGACTCCGTGGACGAGGTACGTCTGCGCGGCACCTTGAACATGCCCCTGGACGCCGAGACGAAGACGAGGCTCTTGCGGGAGGCGAGGCGCGTGTTGCGACCGGGGGGCCGGCTCTTCGCCCACACTCTGGTCGGCGAGCGCGCGGTCACGGACCCCGGCCTGTCCGGCCCGGCCGCGTTCATCCGATTCGTCCCGCCGGAGGCCGACCCGGTTCACCTGCTGGAGGCCGCAGGCTTCCAGGGCGTGCGGCTGGTCAAGTTCGACGAAAAGCCGTGTTTCGAGGCCGAGGGGGTGCCCATGCGCGAGCAGCAACTCGAGGGCTTCGAGCCGGCCGTCGGATCGAGGACGGTCCAGGTGATCTACAAGGGGCCGTTCCGGCAGTTGATCGCGGACGACGGGACCGTCTTCCCGCGCGGCGAACGCGTACCCGTCGATTCGGCCCTGGCCGCAAAGTGTCGGGACGCCGAGTGGGGAGGCCAGTTCCTCGTCCTGGGATGAATCGACTCCCCCTCGCCCCTATAAACTCAGGGGAGAGGAATCGGTACCCCTACATCAACAGCCGATCGTGTTCGCCCCCGAGCAGAACGGAGCATCATCATGTCGAAGAATCTTGCTGGCAAGGTCGCACTCGTAACGGGCGGTTCGCGCGGCATCGGGGCCGCGATCGCGGAGCAGCTCGCCCTCGACGGCGCGAACGTCGCCATCAGCTACTCCGCCTCGGCGGGCAAGGCGGAGGCGGTCGTCCGCAGCCTCGAAAGCAAGGGCGGCCAGGCGGCGGCCTTCGGGGCCGACCAGGCCGACCCGGTCGCCGTCGCCGCGCTGGTGGCGAACGTCGTGAAGCGATTCGGCCGGCTCGACATCCTCGTCAACAACGCCGGCGTCTTCCTCATGGGCCAGGTCGGCGACCCGGCAAGCGACCTCGAGGCACTCCGGCGGGAGCAGGCGATCAACGTCGGCGGGGTGGTGGCAGCCGTGCGCGCCGCCGTCCCCCACCTTGGCGAGGGCGGGCGGATCATCACGATCGGGTCGGGACTCGCCACCCGCGTCGGGTTGCCCGGCCTGGCCGGGTATGCGGCGACGAAGGCCGCCGTCGTCGCCTACTCCAAGGGCTGGGCGCGCGACCTCGGCCCGAAGAAGATCACCGTCAACGTCGTCCAACCCGGCCCGATCGACACGGAGATGAACCCCGATGGCGGCGACTTCTCCGCCGTGCAGAAGTCGAACACGGCCTTGGGCCGGTACGGCCGGCCCGAGGAGGTCGCGGCGGCGGTCGCCTTCCTCGCCGGCCCGTCGGCCTCCTACATCACCGGGGCCGTCCTCGATGTCGATGGCGGCTACAATGCGTGAGCGGAGGGACTCATTCCGGCTGGCCGCCCTTCGCCCGTTTCCCCGCCGGTGTGCCCCCGACGGCCCCGCCGCGCTTCCCCCCGTAGGGGATGCCCGTAGGCTCCGAGTCGCCGACATCGTTGTCGGTGGTGAACTCGTCCTCGGCCGTCTCGCTGGGGCTGCCGCGGGACGAGTTCCCGTCGCGCATGGCCGCGTTCGTCCGGGGGTTGTGGTCGTCCGATGAGACGGTCTCTTCTTCGGAGCCGTCCATCGGCATCAGGATCTCTTCCGGCGTGTTCGACGACTCGTTCTTCCGTTTCGCGGACATGGGAATCTCCTTCGACCGTTGGGCGAGATTGGAGGCAAAAGGCAGATGAGACAACGGGCAAATCCGATGCCGTGTTAGTGCGCCGGCGATGGTCTCGTCGTCTTCCGATCCGAACCAGAAGCGAATCTTGGCCGGCACGGACCGTTGTCAACACGCCATCGATCGTTCGCGCATTTGCTCATCGAACTGATCCCGCTCCATGATGCCCCACTCGTCGAGGGTGTGCCGGACGTAGCCGAGGCCTGCCTGCTCGACCTTATCCGAATCCTCGTAGAGCCGGAGCATGATGCGGACGTTCACATCCGCGTTCGTGAACAGGATATGAGATCCGGGGATGGTCCGCATCTCGAACCCCAGCTGATCGAGAAAGGATCGCAGGACGGCGAAGGTCGGTTTATACATGACGGACGCTCCCAACAGTCTGTTGCAAAACCTCATGGAGATATCGAGCGAATTGACCGACGGTATCAGGTGTCAACACTTGGGATCTTGGCAAACGGACGGTCGTTGTTGCTCCAATTCGGAATAGGTTGAAATCCGAAAGACCTTCGAAGTAGTTCTGGACGTAGAGCCAGTAGGTCCGATCTTCACTCCCGTCATATAAGCAGAGGATAACCGGCATCGGCTCCATGAGCCAGCGCTGAAGGTCTGACCTCGCGAGACGAAACGCAATCGTCTGCCCGTCTTGGTGTTTGTCCGCCTTCTCGGTTGATTTCACCTGCAAAAAGATGACGCCTTCCTCGGCTTCACCCTGAGCATCGTACACGAAGAGCATGGCGTCGTAGCCGTAATCATGAACGACAGGTTCCATCGTGAAACCGTGCATCAACACTTGCCTCTCGACGTGGTTGACGGCCAGATCTCCGAGGACGTGTTCGCGGGTTCTCGTTTTACGACGGTCTACTGGCTTCCGTTTTACCATAACACGCCCCTCACCACGACACAAGCAGTTCCTTGACGCCATCGCGCCGAATCGACTACCCCGCATCTTCACTCAATGACAACACGCCCCCTTCGCCTCCTTCGGCGAGGGCGGCACGTCGTTGGCCGGGTTCCTGCGGGAGAAGCCCGACGGCTCGAGCAGGAGGCCGATAGTGGCGGTCAGAATCCTCGCTTCTCCGAGGCTCCAAGCGCCTCGCCCGCCGTCCACAGCGCTGCGCCGAGTAGGACGGTATCTTTCAACAAGAACTGCCCCGGCACCACGGACAGGGCCGGGAATCCCAGGCTCGGCTCCCAGCCGGGCGTGCTGAGGATGAACGTCAGCGTTCCGACGAACATCAGTGCGGCGAGGAGGCTCCCAATGGCCGACGCCTTGGGCAACAAGGGGCGGCTGGCGATCATCAGCCCCACGACGATTTCGATGCACCCCAAGAGGGATGCAAACGTGGTGACGCTGAACACCTGGTACAGCCAACTCATCAAGGGGCTGTGGGCGACGAGCGGTTGGATGCCGTTCGCCTCGTATTCGGTGAACTTCATCCCGCCGATCCAGAGCATCACGAGGACCAGGGACCAGCGGGTGAGGTTCGTGCCCAGAATCTGGAGTGTCGCAGCCATCGATCTCTCCTACGAGAACGCCCCAGCGAACGGCTCGGGCTGCCTCTTCGATGCCGCGTGGAGAAGATAGTTACGGGAGATTCCGGGATCCTGTCTCAGGAGCAGGAAGTTCGACATCCTCTCACTGACAACACCCCCCCTTCGCCACCTTCTTCGGCGACGGCGGCACGTCATTCGCCGGGTTCCTGTCGAAGAACCCCGACGGCTTGAGCAGGAAGCCGATGTACGCCGTCGGCATCACGGGGTAGTCCTCGGGGCGCGGCAAATGCGTGTGGCCGAAGGTGTACCAGAACACCACGTCGGTATCCTCGATCGGGCGATCCTCCTCGGTCCAGCGCGTCAGGCCGTCGCCGCCGGTACTCTGGTTGGGGTAGTCGCCCGCGCCGTACTTCTCGTCGGCGCGGAAGGGCGTAACCCAGACGTGGTGGTTGACGAACCCCGCTCGCTTGCGCCACCAGGCGTTTTCTGCGGCGAACGGGTAGGCGTTGTCGCCCGGCAGGAAGCGGTAGGCGACCGGCTCGCCGACGGCGTTCCTCACCGACGGGTTGAGGATCTTCCACGATCGCCCCGTCTCGAGGCTGAGGTGCGACCTCGCTTCTTTCTCCGTCTTCAGGGTCGTGGCGTGGGCGCGGAAGGCGTTCTCGTAGGGATTATCCTCCGACGCCGGGTCGGGCAGCACGTCCACTTGCTGGACGACATTTCGCGTCCCGTCGATGTCGAAATCGAGGCGGACGTTGAAGAAGTGCTGGT
>JANXSH010001270.1 GCA_025356615.1 Planctomycetia bacterium
GCTGTTGGAGGTCGGCCACTGTTCGGGGGTCGAGAACTACGCGCGGTACTTCTCCAACCGCAAGCCCGGCGAGCCTCCCTACACGCTGATCGACTTCTTCCCCGAAGACTTCCTGATGATCGTCGACGAGTCCCACGCGACGCTCCCGCAGTTGCGCGGCATGTACGCGGGCGATCATAGTCGCAAGATGACGCTCGTCGAACACGGCTTCCGCCTGCCCAGCGCGATGGACAATCGGCCCTACCGCTTCGACGAGTGGGAAAAGCGGGCGAAGCAAATGCTCATGATGTCCGCGACGCCGGGGCCGTATGAACTCGAGCGCACCGGCGGCGAGGTGATCGAGCAGATCATCCGCCCGACGGGCCTCGTCGATCCGGTGCTGCACATCCGGCCCGCACGCGGGCAGGTCGGAGACCTGTTGGGAGAGATCAAGAAACGGGTCGAGCGCAAGGAACGGACGCTGGTGACGACGCTCACCAAGCGCCAGGCCGAAGACCTGGCGAACTACTTCCGAGAGGCGGGGACGCGCTGCAAGTGGATGCACAGCGAACTCGACGCCATCGAGCGCATCAAGGTGCTGCGCGAGTTGCGGCAAGGCGCGTTCGATGTCCTCGTCGGCGTGAACCTCCTGCGCGAGGGGCTGGACCTGCCGGAGGTCTCGCTGGTGGCGATCCTCGACGCGGACAAGGAGGGGTTCCTGCGCTCGGGCACGTCGCTCGTCCAGACGATCGGCAGGGCGGCCCGCCACGTCAACGCTGAGGTGATCCTGTACGCCGACAAGGTGACGAACTCGATGCAGTTCGCCATCGACGAGACGAACCGCCGCCGTGCGCTCCAGTTGGCGTACAACGTCGAGCATGACATCACGCCGGAGTCGGTGCAGTCGGCCATCGAGTCGGGCATCGAGGAGCAGATCGAGGCGCGCAAGACCGCGATCAGCGCCGCGACGCCGGAACTCGACTCGATCGACACCGAGGAGCGGCTGGAGGAGCTACATGCGGAGATGATAAAGGCCGCCGACGATCAGCGTTTCGAGGACGCCGCGAAGTGCCGCGACGCGATCCGGAAGCTGAAGGGCGAGACTCCCGCGACGCCGCAGGGCGAAGGGAAACGGCCACGCGGGCGGCGGAAGGTGTGAGGGTGAGTCGGTGCGAGATGGCACTCCGCAGGTAATGGGGGTAACATAAGAGAGGGAATCGCCATGAACCGGGCGGACTTGCAACACCTCGCCGAAGAGCGGGCGCGCGAGGCAGAGACCCTCCTGAACGCGGGTCACTGGTCCGGCACCTACTACCTGAGCGGCTACGCGGTCGAGTGCGCCCTGAAGGCGTGCGTTGCCAAACTGACCAATCAGTACGACTTCCCGGAGAAGGATCGTACACTGAAGAGTTACTCTCACGATATCGAAGCGCTCGTCCATATCGCCGGCCTGAAGGATCTTCGCAATACAGATGTGAACTCGAATCCTGTCCGGCGTGCATACTGGGTAATCGTCAAGGATTGGAACGAGCAGGCTCGGTATCAACGGTGGACCGAGTCCAAAGCCCGCGAACTATTCATTTCTGTCACTGATCCAACGAATGGGGTATTACAATGGATAATGGTCCACTGGTAAAGGAAGAGATCGACGCGGGGCGCGAGCTGATTCGACGACTCGACCACTATCGGCCCGTCAAGGCTGCCTTCTGGCTCAAGGCGAGCGACAATCCGTATCGGTATCTCTACCTCGCGTCCGAGCGAAGCGATGCTCACCCCAACGACTTGAGTTACGATGAGGTGCTGCGGGTGGTGGACGAGATACAGAGTCCCGACATCGATCCTTTCCGGCTCAAGGTCGTCGATACGGACCACCCTCTCGTTCGGGATGCGGTGAAGATCACGGAGCAATTCCCGGCATCGACGGGAAGGCGAGATGGCGGAAGGAGTTTCGGCAACCTCTTCGCCGAAGACTTGTACCTCTACCCGCTGCCGCTTCCGGCGGCGGTGGCGTGATGTGCATTTGGTGCTGATGCCCGGTCCATACAACTAAATAATTTGCGTCAAACGCTGATGGGGAGGTCTAACGAATGAATGCCGTGCCTCGCAAAGATGATATGTACAACCCCTTGCTAAAAGCCCTCCGCGAGCTTGGCGGTTCGGGCACCATTGATTAGATCGCGGAGCGGGTCATCACTATCCTGAAAGTGCCGGATGAGATCGCTTCCATCCTTCACGATCTTGACAACAGTAGACGTATCTAGGGCTACTCAGCACGACCGGGCGGTTCACTCGTGACGCAGTGGTAGAGGCCACACGCGAGGGGGCACCGCCGATCGACCTGATCGATGGAGATCGACTGGCGGACATGCTCGAGAAGCTCGAGTTGGGCGTCCGCACCGAAACGGATCCTAAGCACCTAACCAGGCACCGCGATCGGATCGTTAGTCAAAGTCTCCGAGTGAAGGATTGTGGGAAAATATATGGCCAACCCGCGTACCCCCGACCCCGCCCTGTTCATCGTGGCGGCGTTCAGCCGACACGAGGACGCATTCGGCGCGGCGCGGGAGGCGGTGGAGCGTTCCTATGGCCCCGTCGCCCTGGCGAGCGAGCCGTTCCTGTTCGACCAGACGGCGTACTACGAGCCGACGATGGGGGCCGGATTGCGCAAGCGACTCTGGGCGTTCCATGACCTCATCGCCCCTGATCGGCTGCCGGAATCGAAACACCACACGAACGCGCTCGAGGCGTCGATCGCTGCGGCGGGAACCTACCCGGAGCCGAGGCCGATCAACCTCGACCCCGGATACATGGTGCTGGGGAAGTTCCTGCTGGCGACGACGAAGGACCAGGCGCACCGGGTCTACCTGCGGGACGGCATCTTCGCGGAGGTGACGTTGCACTATCACGCGGGTGCCTTCCATCCCTGGCCCTGGACCTACGCGGACTACCGCTTGCCGGAGGTGTTGGCATTCCTCGAAGGGGCGCGGACGTACTATCGCGGCAGACTCGCCGCCGCGCGGGGTCTTGCCGACCTGGCACCCCGAACGTAGACTCACGACGCATCCCCTGTCCATTTCAGGAGAACTGTCACGAGCAAGCGCAACCGGGCCCGCCGGGCCGTCACCAGTGCCGTCGCCGTCCCCGCCGTGTCCGATTTCCCGCTGCCGGAGCCGGACATCCTGCGCCGCCTGTTGCTGCTACTCCTCACCATCATCCTGGTCGCCCGGCCTCTGGTGTGGGGCGAAGACACGGGGCTGGTGTCCGACTTCTCCGACGCCTCGGGACTGGCGCTCATCCTCGTGGCCATCATCGCGGCGGCCGCGTGGGGCGGGTGGCGGCTCGTGAAGAAGCAGTCGGCCATCTACCTCGGGCCGGTCGATTATGCGCTACTCGCCCTGTCGCTCCTGCTCGCCGTAGGCGTGGGCGGCCTGGGCTATCGCCGCGCGGGCATGCTCGCGGGCTGGGAGTGGTTCGCGCTGGGGCTGCTCCTCGTCCTCG
>JANXSH010001307.1 GCA_025356615.1 Planctomycetia bacterium
GGCACGCATGGCCATCGCGGCCCCCGCTCCGCAGGGGTGCGGCGCGGTGATGTGGTGCGCGTCGGCGGTGTTGCCCACGCCGAGCAGCTCGGCGTAGATGCGGGCGCCGCGCGCCTTGGCGTGTTCGAGTTCCTCGACGACCAGGATCCCGGCCCCCTCGCCGAGGACGAAGCCGTCGCGGTCCTTGTCGAAGGGCCGACTCGCGGTCGCGAAGTCGTCGTTGCGCGACGACAGCGCCCGCGCCTGGATGAAGCCCGCGAGGCCCATCGGCGTCATGCCCGCCTCGCTGCCGCCGGTGAGCATGAGGTCGGCGGAGCCGAATTGGATGGCGCGCATGGCGTCGCCGATGGCGTGGGCGGCGCTGGCGCAGGCCGTCGAGACGGCGGTGTTCGGCCCGCACAGGCCGAACTCGATGGAGACGTTGCCCGCGGCGGCGTTGACGATCATCTTGGGCACGACGAAGGGGCTGACGCGGTGCGGCCCCCCCTCGATGAAGCGCGTGTGCTGCTCCTCGAACTCCATGAAGCCGCCGATGCCACTGCCGATGATGACGCCGCAGCGGTAGGGGTCTTCCTTGGAGATGTCGAACCCGCTGTCCTTGACGGCGGCGTGGGCGGCCACGAGCGCGAACTGCGCGAAGCGATCCATGCGACGGATCGCCCGCAGGTCGAACAGGGTCTCGGGGTGGAAGTTCTTGCACTCTCCCCCGAAATGGACCTTGTGCTTGCTCGTGTCGAACAACTCGATGATGCTGACGCCGGACTTGCCGGCCCGCAGCGCCTCCCAGAACCCTTTCAGGTCGCTGGCGAGGGGGTTGACCGTGCCCATGCCCGTGATGACGACGCGCCGACTCATTGCTTGGCCTTCTCTCGCTCGATGTAGTCGATCGCCTCGCCGACGGTCTTGATCTTCTCGGCCTGGTCGTCGGGGATGTTGATGCCGAACTCTTCTTCGAGGCCCATGACCAACTCGACGATGTCGAGCGAATCGGCCCCGATGTCCTCGACGAAGGCGGTCTGCCGGGTGACCTGCTCCTTGTTCACGCCAAGGCGGTCACAGACGAGTCGAAACACGCGCTCTTCAACGGAAGCCACGATGGGACCTCCTCCTAGAATGCCCCGCCGATGACTCCGAGAGGTCGGCAGGGGCTGATGGTCACGAATCATTCCCTTGTCTATCTACCACAACGCACGCGCGTCAGGCAAGGCGACCTGGCGAATCGGGCAATTCGCGTCAGGTGAGTCGAGTTTAACTATATAATAGAGGGGCATACGGAAAGGGCGCTCTTCCGAGCGTCGGGTGGGCCTCGTTCCGCTCGGCCCCAAATGCAGGCATCGAGTTGCTCACCCCGCCAGATGCCCCGCCGTCAGCGCCGACGCCCGCACGACGACCTCCGGGGCGGCCCGTTGCCCGCTCACCATGCACCCCAGCCGGCGCACGACCAGTACCTCGTTTCGCGGCGACCCGACCGTCTCGACGCCGATCGCCTCCCCCCTGGGGACCGTGAGATCCGGCCCGGATCGCATCTGCAAATGCAGTCGGCGGTAGCTGTAGTCGTGGTCGTCGAGGAACTGGTGCGCCGCCTGGCGGATGGCCCCGACGAGCGACACCGGGCCGCGCGGGTTGCGGTGCGGGAGGTTCAACCGCAGGAGCGTGGCGCGGGCCGGCAGCCACGCCTTGTAGTGGTCGCGCCAGATCCCCGGACGGACGAGCGTGATGTGATGCGCCCAGTCGAGGGCGTCGATCTCCTCGACCGAAAGGCTGTAGAACCCCAGTTCCGGTTTCGGCTCGCGCCCCGGTCGCGGCCCCCGGCCTACCGTCCGCCCCAGTGTGCCGCGCGGCAGGGCGAAGTACGAATCGATCATCCCGATCCGCCCCTGCTCCCAGGCACCCATGCAGACCCAGTGGTCCGCCTTGCGGATGCAGGGAACGAGGAAGGCCCCCTCGTCCAGGTCGCCGCGCAGCGAGTCGAGGAATCGCGTCGTGGACATCCGCGCGGGCTTGACGACCTCCTCCGCGTCGAACCCCAGCCCGGCGAGGCACGATCGGAGCATCTCCGGCGGCGTCCCCTGGTAGGTTCGGATGCCGAGGAGCGTTTCCAGGGTCGCCGTGGGCAAGGTCAGGCCGCCCAGGAGCAGGCCGTGGCGGATCGCCGACGCGCCGCAAGTCTGGCAGTCCGGCTGCCGGGCGAACGAGCGCCGTACCCGGTCCAGGGACGTTGGGTAGGAGTGTTCGGTCAACAGGTGCGTCAGGTCGTGCATGAACGAGGCTCCCTATACGATAGGCATACAGCGACCGAGTCCGTGGAAACGGAGTCGTGCATTTCAGGTCACCGGGGGCAGCCCTTCCGTGGCGTGATTGGATGGAATCAGACGAGTTGGGTGGCGACGACGGAGTCGAGGCGAAAG
>JANXSH010001347.1 GCA_025356615.1 Planctomycetia bacterium
CCCCTTCGTGGTATACTCACTTTCCATCTTTCTGTGTATTTCTCTGTGCCCTCTTTGCCTCTGTAGTTAGCTTCTCTTTGAACCTACTGTCTTGCTCCCGGCTCTCTTCATGATGTTCGACAACTACGATCAGGCAAGCGAGGCGAGCCGGGGAATCTCCGGGGAGATTACGCATTATCCAACCCGGCTTCACGGCTCCAGATGTTCTACGAGAGCAATGCCTGGGTCTCTGGACGTGATCTCGCCGAAACAATCAGAAGGCGCGGTCATGGATGACCGAGCCAGCGCGGACATGGTTGTCTGCGGGTCGATCACGGAAGAGAGGGCGACCGATGAGCCTCACCCGAGTCCGCTGGCTGACAGCCGTCTGCCTGTCGCTGGGGATCACCCCGATCAGCCAGGCCCAGGAGGTCTGGCGTACCGTGGCTCGTAGCGTGCCGCCGACCGTGATCGCCAGCACGCGGTCGGCCCCGAAGCCCGTCCATCCGCCCACGCCGGTCGGCGTTCCGACGGTGACGCTCGGTACACCTATCGCCATCGCGACATCGTCTCGCCCTTCGAGTGCTGCGTCTCCGGTCGTCGGAACGCCTCGCCCGAGTGCGATCATCCGCGGCCAGGCACCGGACCTCGACAGCGGCTCGCCCTATCCGCCGCCGGTGCCGGCCCCCACGATCTCCCCGACGCCGGGCGTCCTGGTGGTGGAAGGGCCGTATACGACTCAGGAAGCCGGCCGCTTCAATCCGCCGGCGATGGCCGGCGTGACCATTCCGCAGATCGAGATACAGCAGACGCCCACGACGGGGGAACAGGTCTATCCGACCAATCCCTCGGTCGCGACGCTACCCCCCGCGCCCCCGATCTACGTCCCTGCCGTGACGATCGGCATCCCTCACGGAGGGGAGACGCGCACGGTATCCGCGACGATGCAGGCGGGTGGCCCCATCGACCCCCCTCCGCCCTCTTCGAGCGACATCGGCACCGCCCCGCCGCAACCGACCGGCTCCTTCTTGCCGCACACCGTCTCGAACCCGCCCGACGGGGTTCCGCCCCCCGGCCTCATCCCGCCGGCCGACCTCTCGCCCGGCGTGGCGACGGACAAGTCCGTCGCCCCGTCGTTCTGGGAGAACTGCCGAAACCTGTTCAGTTTCGGGGACCGGGGTCACTCGAACGGTCGGTGTTCGTTCCAGAGCGACCACTCGTTCGACAGTCTCTCCTCGCCGATGACCATGCCGTTCTACGCGGAAGACCCGCGTGCGTTGACCGAGCTGAGGCCGATCTTCCTCTACCAGCGCATCCCCGGCAACGCCGCGAACTTCGGCGGCGGCAGCGTGACGTTCTTCGGCACCCAGGCACGCCTCGCCCTGACCGAGCGGTTCTCGATCGTCCTGAGCGAACTCGGCTACCTCTCACTCGACCCGAGCAACCCCGTCGCTCCCGCCGTGAAAGGCTCGGACTTCTCGGAGATCAAACTCGGGGGTAAGTATACCTTCCTTCGCAACGGCAACACGGGCACCGTCGGCGCGTTCGGCATGAACTTCGAGTTGCCCGCCGGCAGTAGCAAGAACTTCCAGAACACTGGTTCGCTCAGCATCGACCCGTACTTTTCGTTCGGCCAGACGTTCGGTCGATTGCCCTCCGGCTTCGGCAGCCTGAACTTCCTGAGTACGACCGGGTACTCGTTCAGTATCGACAACGCGCGATCGGAGTTCTTCTACTCCAACTGGCATTTGGACTACAACGTCGCGAACGCCAACAAGTTCTTCCCGCTCATCGAATTGAACTGGTTGCGCTACACGTCGTCCGGCCACAATACCAACGTCGGGACCGAGGGGGCCGACCTAATCAACTTCGGCTCCTCGACCCGCCGGGGCAAGAACTACATCTCGGCTGCGACCGGCCTGCGCTATCGCTTCAATGAGTGCATTCAAGTGGGTGCTGCCATCGAGGCCCCCCTGTCCCGTGAACGCGGCCTCTCCGACTACCGCCTCACGTTCGACGTAATCTTCCGGTATTGAGACGGCCTCGTCAGTGGGTGAATGGGGTTGATCGTGTTTTGTTTTAGCCGCGACGCCACGCGGAGCGCGAGACGCGCTTCGTGTTGCGTCGCGGCTAAACAAGTTTGTGGTGGGGATGAGCGAATATTACCCCGGCAAGGAAGTTTCGCACTGGTCTTAGCCCGACGCGCAAGCGAGGGAATGCAGGCTGCCCGAGAAACCCTCGCTTGCGCGTCGGGCTAAGACCTTGCTCAGTGAGCATCTTCCTTGCCGGGGTAATAGTGTCCCTCGGGCCTTCCAACCCCTCGAACCGGGGAATCCGTCTCACACCTCGTCAGACGAACAGCCAGAATCTTCGGCAAAGTCCTCGAAGAGGTTCCACTTCGCACCCGGTTCTGACCGATAGGTAGATAGGACAGGCAACATCAGGCTCGACAGGGCTTGGTGGAGCGAGAATCGACGCATACCAGGGGACGGCGGTGACTGCGCCGGATAGTCAACGCGGGTAGTCGAACGACGACCGCCGCACCTGGGTGGCCCAAGAAGCGATCCGGCTCTTTCAGCCGGGGAGAGCGGGCCTGTTCTCCGTTGGGTACGAACGTTCTCGGTGGGCCTCGCATATTCAGGTGCAAGATGCGCAAGGAAATGCTCTGTGTTCTGGGAGTGCTGTTGGGTGGATGTTGGGCACAGGCCCAGCAAATGCCCTACGGGTACGCGGCTCCCGCTTATTATCAGGGCTATCCCCAGATGGCCCCCTCCATGCCCGCCTACGGTTGGCCGGCCGCGAATGGGGCAGCAGGGGGATACAACTATCCCGCCAACTACGCCAACGCGCAGTACGCCCCCATGAACAACGGGTACGGGATGAACTACCCCTATGCCCAAGGCGTACCGCCCGCCCTACCTCCCCAGGCCATGACCGCCATGCCGATGGCTACCGGGCCGGTCGGAGACCCCGTCGTCCAGGGCGAGCTGCCTACAGGGACCACCGGAGGGGATCCGGCGATCGCGACGGGTGGATTCGTGCCCACCAACCGCTCGATGTGGGTGTCCGTCGATTATTTCCTCGCCCACCTCCAGCGCGACCGGCTTACGAATCCCCTCGTGACGCTGGGTATCCGGCTGATGCTCACCCAGGGGCGCTCGGCCAACCGGGCACGCGAGTCTTGTTTGGGAATAACGAGTATCGTTTCGATACCCGCCAGGGCATCCGCGCCGCCGGGGGCATCTACCTCGACTCGGCACACGCCTTTTCGGTAGACCTGGGTGGGTTCTACGTCTTTCCCGAGGAACTCCGATCCACGTTCGCCTCCGACCCCAACGGTAATCCCTTGATCGCCCGCCCCGTCCTCAACGCCCTGGTCGGTCAGCTGCGATCCTTCCTGACTACCAGCCCCGGCACATTCGCGGGTAGCACCACCGTGGAAGCCAAATCCGAGATGTGGGGAGCGGAAGCCAACGCCCGGTACGAGTTCGATCTCGCTCCGTCGGTCCGCGCTAATGTCCTGGGCGGCGTGCGATTCTTGCGACTGCGAGAGCGACTGGCGATCAGTGACCAGATTACCCCGCTCCAAGACAACATCTTGACCTTCCTCGGGCCGGCCAACTTCGTGAACTCACCCAACTCGATCCAGGATCAGGACGTGTTCGAGACCACCAACTCGTTCTACGGCATCAACCTGGGCAGTCAGGTCCGCTGGCAGAACCAGTGGGTATCCCTTACCGCCTTCGGCAAGGTGGCCCTCGGCTCGACGGATGAGAAACTCCGCATCCAGGGCACCACGACGCTGGTCACACCTGCCGGAAACCAAGTGGCCCCCGGCGGCGTCCTCGCCCTGCCGTCGAACATCGGCAACTATAGCCGATCCGTCTTCGGGGTGGTTCCCGAGGCCGGCCTCACTCTTGGGATCGAGCCGATCCAGCACGTCCGGGCCACGCTGGGCTACTCGTTCCTGTACTGGAACAACGTGCTGCGTCCGGGGAACCAGATCGACCGGATCGTCAACCCCGGCCAGGTGCCGACGGATGTCAACTTCGGCGTCAACAACGCCGGCCCCCACCCGATCGTCGATCTCTCGGATCGGTCCTTCCGAGTCCACACCCTGAACATCGGGCTAGAGTTGTATTATTGAGGTCGGTCCACCTGAACCGATCGGCGAGCGAACGGGCGAGGGCCTCCCTCGCCTACTTCGCGGGGCCGGACACGTCGAAGAGATGCACCGCCCCCCTGCCGCCGAGGGCCAGCGTCTTGCCGTCCGGCGAGAAGGCGACTTGACCCATCATACCGTGCGGGCAGACGATCTCTTCCGGCGCGGACTTCGGTTTCGTCAGGTCGAACAAGTAGATGCGTGGCTGCGGTTGATCGAGCGGATCCGATGAGGTGGATCGGCCCTCGTCTGGCTTTTCTTGTACGGGGACGGCGAGACGGCTGCCATCCTTGCTGAAAGCCAGACCCCAGCCAACGCGACATTTCGTAAACGTGCGTTCGAGGACGACGGAGCGTTTTGCGACATCGAAGACCCTGACAGTGCCGTCGTCGTCGCCGACCGCCAGCAAGCGGCCGTCCGGGGAGAACGGGACGGGAAAGGGTGAATAGCCCCCGCCAGCGAAGGAGGCGATTGCCTTGCCCGTGGCAAGGTCGAACACCTCGAGGGTGTCGGGCCGTTTACCGTCCGGCTTGCTCGCACTCACGACGAGCCGTTTGCCATCGGGCGAGATCGCGGGGTGGCTGAACGTTTGTTTTCCCAGGGCAACCAGGGGAGACTGTTCCTTGCCCTCGTAGTCGAACACCAGCAAACCACCACCTTGTTCGCTCATCGCGACGTAGACCCGCTTGCTCTCCGGCTCGAAGGCGGCCATGCCCTTGCCCTCGGCCAACTTCCACGATCGGCCCTTTGCGGGGTCGATCATGCGGACCACGGTGGGAGGCTCTTTTTCATCC
>JANXSH010001373.1 GCA_025356615.1 Planctomycetia bacterium
CGACCCACCCTACTTCCGATAGCATTTGGCTCGCGGCCCGGACTATGATACAATTCCAAGAGAACCGATTCAGAGTCTTCGTCCCCCGAGAAGGTGCCAGGCGTATGTCCCCGTTGCCCAATCAACCTGGTGCCGCGCCGAACCCGACGAGTGGCGTCGTGCAGCGCGTCTTGATCGCCGAAGATTACGAAGACACGCGGCAGTCGTTGAAGCAGCTCCTGGAGCTGACGCTGGGGCTGGAGGTCGATACCGCCGACGACGGCGCACAGGCCCTCGAGGCGCTGCTCGCCAAACCCTACAGCGTCCTGGTCACGGACCTCCGCATGCCCCGCCTGTCGGGCATGAAGCTCCTCGAGGAGATCGTCAAGCGGAAGATCGGCGTGACCGTCATCGTGACCACGGGGCACGGCGCGGTAGCCGACGCCGTCAACGCCATGCGGATGGGGGCCTACGACTTCCTCACCAAGCCGGTCGATCCGCAACATTTGTGCCGGATGGTCCAACGCGCGTTGCAAGAGCGTGCCCTGCGTGACGAGGTGATCGCCCTGCGCGAGCAACTCCAGGGGAAGCACGCCTTCCAGAACGTCCTGAGCAAGAGCGAGAACATGCACGCGGTGTTCCAACTCATCACGGACGTCTCGGAGACGGTCTCGACCGTCCTCATCATCGGCGAAACGGGCACCGGCAAGGAGCAGGTCGCCCGCGCCCTCCACCAGGCGTCGGCCCACCTCCGGCCTGGGCAGATGGTCGCCGTCAACTGCGCCGCGCTGACCGAGACCCTGCTCGAGAGCGAGTTGTTCGGCCACGAAAAAGGCTCCTTCACCGGGGCCGCCGGGCAGCGCAAGGGGCGTTTCGAGCAGGCCCACAAGGGGACCCTCTTCCTCGACGAGGTCGGCGACGTGCCCATGTCGATGCAAATCAAGCTGCTCCGCGTCTTGCAGGAGCGCCGCATCGAGCGGGTCGGCGGCAACGAGCCGATCCCGATCGATGTCCGCGTCGTGGCGGCGACCCATCAGCCGCTCGAGCAACTGGTCAAGGAGGGGAAGTTCCGCGAAGACCTCTACTACCGGCTGAACGTGATCCGAATCGAGATCCCGCCCTTGCGCGATCGGCTCGACGACATCCCGCTTCTCGTGGCACACTTCTGCCAGAAATTCGCCCGCCCCGGTCAGAAGCCCGCCCAGATCAGTCCCGAGGCGCTGGACCGGCTCCTGCATTTCGAGTGGCCGGGCAACATCCGCCAACTGGAGAACGCCATCGAGCGCGCTTGCATCACGGCCCGCGACGGCGTGATCCGCGTGGTGGACCTGCCGGGCGACCTCGCGGGCCGGTCGAAGGAAGGAAAGAGCCTGTTCCAGGTGGACCTGAGCAGGCCGCTGCCCGAACAACTCGGCGAAATCACCGCGCGATTCGAGGAGCGCTACTTGCGGCGGGCGTTGAAGAAGACGCGGGGGCATGTCGGTCGTACCGCCAAGATCACGGGCCTCTCCCGTCGGAGTATCACCGACAAGATCGCCCAGTACAAGATCGACAAGGAAGAGTTCAAGAAGGGCGAGTAAGAGCCGAGACGCCAAACGCCCACCGCGAACTGCGGCGGGCGTTGTGAGTCAGCATCCGGGCATCGTTCAGGCGTCCTTCCGGCCACCGCCGACGACCATGAGGACGAGTCCGGCTGCCACCGCGACTCCCCCCACGACGGGCGGGATCCAGACGGTGTTTTCTTTGTCCGCCGTGACCTTGACATCTCCCACCTTCGCGACCGTATCGCGGGTGACGTAGGTGAAACCGCCGTAGCCGAGTGCTAGGGCACCCAGGATCACTATGATGAGGCCGATCATTCGCATGGTTCTACTCCGATTCGGGGGATAGTTCGTAGGGATCTAGAGTCATGACGAGCAGAGGATTCGGCCCTCGACTCGCCACACCGCGCACTGAGGTGCGCATCTATGGCGAGGGGGCCGTTACCGCTTCGTGGCGGCGACGACTTCACGGGCGGCTTCCAGCGGGGCGACGCGGGGCATCGCAGGCTCGTAGGCCGGGCCGCCTTCGTCCTCGAATCGGCTGATGGCGTCGCGGTCCTCGATCTCGTGGATCGTCGGCAGGTGGCGGAAGTCGCCGCGAATCGCCTTCAAGGCCATTCGCTCGTGGTCGATGTCGCAACTCGTGCGGAAGCCCATGCCGGCGAACAGGTCGCCCAGCCAACTCTTGCACGAGTAGAGGTTCTGGGCCAGCATCAGGCCGCCGAGGGTGGGAACGATCACGAACCAGGGGCTAACGAGGAACGAAAGGGCAACTCCGCCGAGGATCAGCACGCCGGCGGTCGCCTTGACCATTCGGCCACGGCTCCACTCGCCGTCGAGGTGACGGAGCCTGGTCTCGATGGCGTCGTGGCCTGCTTCGACGACACTGGCGAGCCTCTCTTCGAGTTTGTTCATGCGGGTGGACTTCGTGGTGTGTATCATGATTCGAGCCTCCTGGGCAAGGAACGTTACTCTATCGGTGACAAGAGTTCGACAGGCCGGATCGAGGGGATGGGTCCGACGATTTAGTCGATGCAAATCTCGCGCCAGATCACGAGCAGATTCGGGCTAAGTGACGTTTCGGGGGCTCGGGTTGTCGAATAGCAAGCACAACACGAACAGGGTGAGGAACACGAAGAATACAACCTTCGCCTGTTCGTGGGACACACCGCCGATCGGGGTGAACCCAAACAGGCCGGCCAACAAGGTCACGATCATGAACAGGAATGACCAGCGTAACATGGGTTCTTCCTTTCCGGGAACGATGATTCCGCGTGTATGTCAACCGCCTGAAGGTGATTCCGGCGGATCGCTGGAGGAAATCTATGGTGAACTGCACCCGAACCGGAGATTCCCCGTAGGGAGCAGATTGATAAGAGCAGTAGAAGCACGAGGTGTGCCAAGCCATCAGAATTGACGAAAGAGCGTTGATTCAGCCTAAAACAAGAGGAAACTGAGAACGAGACTGCCCGGCGATAGGCATTCGACAGGCAGTCGCATGGCGTGGGGCCACGGTGTGGTAAATCATTCGGGAGAGGGGGGCCCACCCGCCCGGCCCCCGATTTGCCTCAGCGGAAAGAGTGACCTACACTTGATCCGGTCGCCTGGGCCGGTTGGCCCGATGGTTCCCCGCGACAGGATGCTCTCATGTCCGATCCACACTCGGTATCCGACTCTTCCGGCGATCCCCCGGCGTTCACCGAAGGGGCCGTCACGCGCGTCGTCAATGTGGGGCGAGGCAGGTCCGGTTCTTCGGGGAGCGCTCTGGTCCCCGTTCGCCCCTCGGCGTTACTTTCGGAACGGTTGCATCGACCGACGATGGCGGGGCGGTTCATCCTCACGGGCGAGATCGCACGCGGGGGTATGGGCGTCATCTACCGCGGACACGACCCCGACCTACGACGGGATCTCGCCATCAAGGTTCTCAAGCCCGAACGGGTCGAGGACGCCGACATCGTCGCGATGTTCTTCAACGAGGCCCGCATCTGCGGCCAACTCCAGCATCCGGGGGTCGTCGCCATCCACGAACTGGGCACGATGGCCGACGGCTCGCCGTTCATCGCCATGAAGCTCGTCGAGGGCCAGACCTTCGCCCGGCTCCTGGCGGAGCGGGGCCGATCGACCCACGAACTCCAGCGGGTGTTGCGGATCTTCGAGGTGGTCTGTCAGACCCTGGCCTACGCCCACGCGCGCGGGATCGTCCACCGCGACCTCAAGCCGTCGAACATCATGGTCGGGTCGTTCAGCGAGGTCCAGGTCATGGACTGGGGGCTGGCTTGCGAGGTGGTCGTCGGCGGGAGCGGTTCGACTCCGCACGACCTCGAGAACGAGCTGGTCATGGGAACGCCCGCCTACATGGCCCCCGAGCAGGCGCGAGGGGGCGCGACCCACGACGCCCGCGTCGATGTGTTCGCACTCGGCGCGATCTTGTGCGAGATCCTGACCGGGGCACCGCCCTTCGCCGAGGGCGACGGCGCGACGCTCGACCGGGTGTGGGGCGGCGAGACTCAGCCGGCGATCGATCGCCTCGTCGGACAGGGACTCGATGCCGACCTCGTAGACCTCGCCTGCCGTTGCCTGGCGGTCGATCCGGCCCAGCGGCCCCGCGATGCGGGCTTCATCGCGATGGCGCTCAGTGACTATCAATCCAATGTCCAAGAGAGGCTGCGACAGGCCGAATTGCATCGGGCCGCCGCCGAAGCACGCGCCATCGGGGAACGCGGCAGTCGTCGTCTCTTGATTGGACTGGTGGTATTGTTCCTGCTCGGGAGCGTCAGCGGGTGGATTGGGTGGGAGAAGTCGCGTCAGGCACGGGCGGCGTACCTCGCCGACGAGGCCCACATGGTCGAAGCCGCCCTGAGTGAGGCACGGCTGTTCCAGGCCGAGGCCCGGCACGATTGGGCACACCCTGAACGCTGGACGGCGACTCTGGCCCGCGCCCAGGCTGCCGTCGAGCGGGCGGACGGATTGGTCGATGGCAACAAGGGCCTCGACGCCTGGAGGTCCGCCGTGGACGAGACCCGTCTGGCCCTCGAGGCCGACGACCGCGACCAGCGACTCGTGCTGACGTTCGACCGCCTCCGAATGAGCAAGGACAAGAGCGACGGGATCCTTCGCCGGTACGAGCAGGCGTTCGCCGAGGCGGGCATCGACCTCTTCGGGGCATCGCTCGAGGAAGTCGCCGTCCGACTGCGTGATCGTCCCCTTCGCGGGCACCTGACGGAGGCGATCGAAGACTGGGCCTGTCTGTTGAAAGTCGGCGAAGCACGTCGGCACTGGCTCCTCGGCATCGCTAACTTGGCCGAGCCGCATCCCTGGCGCGATCGGTTACGAGACGCCTTGCGGGCCAACGATCGCGCGAGCCTGGTTCGCCTCGCCGAAGAGGTGCCCTCGTCCCTTTCCCCGGCGTGCCTGGTCCGGCTGGCCGACGCGCTCGTTTCCCAGGGAGAATCGGATCGAGCGATCACTCTGTTGCGTCGAGTGCGCGAGGCCCATCCCGGCAACTTTTGGGTCAACTACCAGCTCGGCACCAGACTGCATCAGTCCGGCCCCGAGTCGCTCGTGGAGGCGCTGCGCTACTACACCGCAGCGCATGCGCTGAGGCAGGACAGCTCCAGCTTGGCTCTCGACACCGCCGATGTCCTCCGCCGACTCGGCCCGACTCGCTGACGTGCCGTCATTCGTCGGAGATCGGTCGGAGGTCGAGGGCGACGTGGAGCTTGCCCAGGACGCGCGTGACATCGAGGAGATCGTCGGTCGAGAGTTTGGCGAGCAGGGACGAAATGGTGCGGACACGCGAAGTCTGATACTCGAGGAAGGCGGACCGACCGGCGGCAGTCAGGATAACGTCGATCTTGCGCTTGTCCGTCCCGTTGATCCGGCAGCCGATCAGTGGGCGGTCCCGCGCCTCGAGTGAGCGGATGATGCGAGACATCTGCGCCGGCAGGACGCTGAGTTGGCGCTGGAGGTCGCCTACGATGAGCGGCTCGCGCTGGTTGAGCAGCGACAAGGCGAGGAACTCGATGTCTTTGAGGTCGCCCGATCGCTTGCGGCCGCGCGGCACGACCTGGCAAAATCGGGTAACGACATCGAATAGCTGGTGGGCAAGTTCGTCGAATCGTGTTCCCGCTTCGGTGGCAACCATAGCGATCGTCTCGCTCGAGGGCAGGCAGTTAAATTAGATAGTCCTCCTACCAACGATAGCTTTGATGACGTGAATACGTCAACGTGGAAAAGTACGATGTCTGAAAGGATTAGGGGGTTTAGGAGTGAGATTAACGATCGTGCTGAGTGTAGGGCCGAATCCACTAAAAGGGCCGAGTCCTCGCACTTCGTTCAGAACCACTCCCGGACGTAGGGGATGCTCGTCTTGACCAAGGCGATGGCGAGCGCCAGGGTGCCCCCCAGGATCAGATACGCGACCAT
Organism: Planctomycetia bacterium; assembly: GCA_025356615.1. GTDB lineage: Bacteria > Planctomycetota > Planctomycetia > Gemmatales > Gemmataceae > JANXSH01. The sequence continues at coordinate 5,946 of JANXSH010001373.1, forward strand.
CGGGTAGTCGCGGAACGCGGCGTTGAGGACGTGGCGGAGGCCCGAGAATCGGCTACGTCGGCGAAAGTTGGCGATCTCGTCGCGGAGGAAATCGCGGTGCGATTCGAGGAACGTCAGGCCGGACTTCCAGTCGGTGCGAAGGAGTTCGCGCTGGCCGTGCGTGAGGTTCCGCAGGGTACGCGAGCGGTCGAACTGCCCGAGGGTAAGGATGTAGTGGCCGGGCTGGCCGGGGTCGCCGATGAGGGGGAAATCGTCGGCGGCCGACTCGACCTCCTCGACGAGCTTGTAGAGTTCGCGTGCGTCGATGCTGGAGAATCGGTGTTCGGGGTCGTCGAGATACCTCCCCATGCGATGCCAAAGGCGCTGGAGGTGTCGCGTTTGCAAGACCCGCTGATAGAGGCCGCGCCGCGTGGCGAGGCCGTGTCTCGTCGTCGGCGACTGGGCCGCCTCGCGGGCCGGGTCGGCCTTGGGTATCTCGACGGGGGGCGGGGGCACGGGTTTGGGGGCCGGCTCAGGTTCCGGCAGCGCCCCGCCGGGGCCGTTGGCGACCGGGGTGCCAAGCCAGGCGAACGGGTCGCGCAGCTCGCCCGGCAGCGGCTCCACGACGGTCGGCAGGGGCGGCGGCACGACGGCGGGCATGGGCGGTAGTGGGGGCGGGACCGCGCGCGGGCGGGTGCCGAGCAATTGCTCGTCGTAGCAGCGTTTCGCTGTCGGCTCGGTGAGACACATATACGCCTGGGCGAGGCGATTCATCACCTCGGTCGCCTGCTCCGGGTGCATGAGCTGGTAGCGCCGCACGGCGTCGAGACGCTGATTGACCCGCTGCTCGATGAGCGCGATATCGCTCTCGCCCGGCTCCAGGTCGAGCAGGCGGTAATGGTCCGGCGGCCAGGAGTCGGCCGGCAGTCCAAGCCAGGTATAGATCAGCGTGTGGCTCACATGCGCGTCGCATCAGAGGGCGAAAGAAGTCCTACACGCATCCTATCGCAAGGGTCTCGAGCATGCAACGAGGGCGAAACTTTCTGGCCTATTCCTGTCGAGACGGATCCGAAGGCGGTTTCTCCGCCGCGATCAGGAAGCCGTAGGCGCGCCCGTTCGCGAACCAGCGCGGGCCGGTTCCATCGATGCCCACCGGCTGGACCGCGATGACGCGAAAGCCCGCTTCGGCGAGCAGCGCCAGAGCCTCGGACCGTCCGAACAGGTGCAACGTCAGCCCGGCGATGCCCTGGTGTGTCGGCATCGTGCTGTCGCCTGCGGACGGGTCGCCGCGGAGGCGACGCCAGAGGTCGCGCCGGAGCCAGCGCCTACCGGGGGCGTCCCACAGGTGGAACCAGCGATTATGGACGTGGAGGATGAACCGCCCGCCCGGTCGGAGAACCCGTGCGGCCTCGCCGACGACTCGGCGTCTCGCGGCATGGCCCATGACCATGCCCAGGGTGCTGAACAAACAAGTGGCGTGGTCGAAACTCGAGGAAGCGATGCTCTTCAGATCGACGAGGTTCGCCCGGAGCAGGGAGACCTCGGCGGCGGCATCGCGTGCCTTGTCGCGGGCCACCGCGAGCATCTCCGGGGAGAGGTCCACGCCGAGAACCCACCACCCCCGCCGTGCCAGCGGTATCAGCATCCGCCCCGTACCGCACCCCAGATCCACCAGTCGCCCCGGCCCCGGACAGTGTTGCAGGACGAACGCCTCGTCCGCCTCGAACAACGCCGACCCCAGTAGTCCCGCGTCGTACCCCCGCGCCAGCGCGGTGCTATGCAAGTAGTCCCAACAGGCGCGATTGACGCCCTCGGGGAGTTGCCAGTTTGGGATAGAGTTTTCAGTTTTCAGTTTTCAGTTTTCAGTTGCATGAAGGGATCGCAGTCTCAACGCTCCACAGAGGGGCTGGCGATTCGCGATCATTTCATCTCATGGACACGCCCTCTTCGACTGAAAACTGAAAACTGAAAACTGAAAACTGACAACTACTCACGACGCCTCCGAGAGGTGCGCGAACTGCGGGAGGAATTTGACGAGAAGCCCCTCGTTGCCCTTGTCGTTGTAGCAGAGGTAATCGACGAACCCGCGGGCCATGAGGATGCCGAAGCCGCCCTCGCGCAGGTTGCCGGCGGCGCGGATGTCGAGGTGGCTGAAGCTGTCGCCGTGGCGGGCGGCGTGGGGCAGGTCGGCGCGGTCGAAGCCCGGCCCGGAGTCGCGGACGAGGACGCAAACGCGGTCCGACTCGAGCCAGGTGCAGACCTCGACCCGGCGCTCGCGCTCGTAGCGGTGCCCCCATTCGATGGCGTTGGCGGTCATTTCGCGCAGGGCGAGGGTCATCTGGTGGTTCTGGTGCGCCTTCAACCCGCAGAGGCCGAACCAGTCGGACATCAACGAACACAGTTGTTCTAGTTCGTCCAGGTCGCTGTGCAGGCTCAGTCGCAGCTCGGCGAGGACGCCTTCCTCGAGGCGCTGGTCGCGGGCGGAGACGACCTGGTGAATCGCCGTCACGAAGTCGTCCTCGCTGGGGTGAACCAGGCGGATGTCGGCCTCGACGCGAAGGCCCTCGCCCGAGTCGAAAGGCTCGACGAGGTGGACGATGGGAATGTTCCAGGTCGCGGGGTCTAGGCGGAAGTCGCGAAATCCGTGAGGCTGGCCCCTGTCGGAGCCGGTCCAGACGATCAAATCAGGCAGATGATGCCTCGTCCAGTCGACCGCCTGGGGCGGCTCCTGGGCGTGCACTCGGCACCCTTGTTGGCGAAGATGACGGCGCGTCATCGCGTCGGTCGTGGCGTTCTGTGCCACGATCAGGACGTGGGTAAGCATCAACCCCTCCCGGGTTGTCTGGGTGCTGCTTCGGAAATCGGCCCTACTCGTCCACAGAGAGTCGTCGGCCATTCGTCTACGAACCGAGTCAGAGATTCATTGTTGGTTTAGCAGAGGTAGCGTCAAGCACTATCGCAGAAATTCCTTCGCGGTTCGACAGAACTCCAAACCGTGAGCTATGTTGGAGCAGAGGCGTGCGCGGCACATTTTTCGGAAATCGTTCCGCGAAGGGGGTTGCCCAGTGCGCAGAGGGGTGTCAACGTGATTGCGTTGCGATTGTTGGACGACCTATCGACCGAGCGCCACGAGGGCGAGGTCTACTCCTGTTCCTACACGCCGGACGGCGGCTACATGCTGTCCGCTGGATGGGACGGGAACTTGCGCCTGTGGGATGCCGCGACGACGGAGAGTCGCCTCTCCCTACCCGTCAGTACCAAACCGCTCTCGAGTTGCGCCTGTTCGCCGGACGGGAAATATTGGCTGTCCGGCTCGATGGAGGGTCTCATGGGCCTCTGGGAGGGCGTCTCCCAACAGGCCGTGCTGACGTTCGTCGGCCACACCCGCCCGGTCTCCTCGATCGCCTACTCCCCCGACGGCCAATCCCTGGTGACGGCCTCGTGGGACAAACAGGTCCACCTGCGCCAAGTCGGCAAGGAGCGCGAGGCGCGCATCCTCAACGGCCACACCGACATCGTGGCCGGGGCCGAGTTCACGCTCGACGGCAGGCAGATCATTTCGTGGTCCTACGACGGCACCATCCGCCTCTGGGATGTCGAACTCGGCCACGAGGTCGCCCGCTAGACCGGGCACACCGACCGCGTCGTCGCCTTGGCCCTGTCTCCCGATGGGCGTTTCGCCCTGTCCGGTGGCCGGGATGCGACCGTGCGACTCTGGGATCTCGACGAACGAACCGAGATCGCCACGGTGAATCTCGGTGCGGAGGTCCGCGCCTGCTTCTACATGCTCGACGCCCACAGCGTCGTCATCGCCGATGTCGTCGGACGGCTCTTCCTGATGGCGGTGCCCACGTTCGAGGTCCTCTCGCAAGTCCAGACGCCCTACCGCGTGCTGTGCGGCAAACTCTCGCCGACGGGGATGCAACTCGGCCTCGGGGCCGAAGACGGCCTGGTCCACTTCGTCGCGCTGGATGGCTTCGAGGACGCCTCGCTCGTCGTGACTGCCGTCGAGGGCATGAGGGAGCAGAGCGGCCTGTTCGACCGCTTCCTGGGCAAGACCCGCATGACGCGGACGTATTCGTACACCTGCCCCTCCTGTCGGCAAGTCGTCGAGGCGTCGTCGCTGCCGACGCAGCCGGTGCCCTGCCCACGCTGCCGACGCTCGCTGCGAGTCTGCTCGCGCCAGCCACAATTGCAGGGCGTGTGAGCGATCAGGGGGAAGCGAGCCGGAAGCGTAACAGTAGTTTCGAAATAACTGCACTTTGTGCAATCTGCTAACACCCAGTATCGAAATTTCGCCAGCAGGGTAGAGGGGGATCGAATTCCCCCGGTCTTAGGTCCAGCAGCCCAACCGCCCTGAGTTTCATCGCCGATCTGCCTTTCTAATTAGAGATTTACGTCCGAGGCCGTGGTATGGGGGGTGGATTTGCCGGACCCCACACAGCCAGCGCCGAAACTTCGGTGCCGAGTTTCGACACTCAGTAGATTGCACGAAGTGCAGTGCAAGAGTGTGCCCGAGCGGGAGGAAAACCGCCAGAGGACATCAAGGGATGGCTACCTTGGAACAGGAGCGAACAGAGAAAGAAGGAGTGGGACTTCGAGAAGAAGAAATAAGACGGTCCCTTGGAAAGAAAGCGGTACGGAAAAAGGCAAGAATAGCAGCCCGAAGCGAGGGCCGGAGGACTCCCGTCCGGCCCAGAGAGGCGCTGACTCTTGGATGACGAGGTGAACCATTCGCTCCAAGCTTGGCGCGAAGCGGTTCCCCCCTGCGCGCTCGCGGGTTGGACGATTATTTACCTCATTGCTGCACTAACCTTGCTACAGTGTCGGCGAACTGCTGAAATCGAAGTCCTGTCCAAATCGACTCGATCAGGCAAGTAGGCTCTTTGCGAGGATTTCGTTGAACCTGCGTTCGCCGAGGAGTAGGCTAGGGTATGTCTTCGACGACCGACGCGACCGACCTACGATCGACCGGTGTCGAGGATGCGACTTCTCTCCGAGTCGAACCAGGAGGTGCCAAGATGATCGTTCGTACTCTCTCCCTCAGTGCCTTGCTGCTGGCGGGCAATTTACTGCCTGCGGCGGAACTGAAATCCGGCCCCCAGGTGGGCGACCCGGTAAACGGCGGCTTCGTCGTGCCGTTCCTCAACGGAACCTATGCCGACAAGAAACGATGCCCCGTCTGAGTCCAGGGATACGACCTGGTCGCGTTGATCTTCGTGCGCGAAGTCAGCGACCCCTTGACCAGTATGGTCAAGCAAATCGACGAGCAACTCGAAGGCCGGCCGTCCCACCGCAACGGCGAAAGAAAACTGGGCGTCTTCGTCATCTTCTGCAGCGACGACCCCAAACTCGGGCAGCAACTGAAAGACCTCCTCGCCAAGGAAAAGCTGAAGAACGTCGTCCTCTGCACGACGACGCCCACCGGCCCGCCCCGGTATCGTGTGTCCAAGGAAGCCGACCTGACGGCTGCCGTGTACAACGTCAACCGGCGAGTGACGGCGAATTTCGCTCTCTCGAAGGGGGGTTTGGATGGCGACAAGAGCAAGGCGATCCTCGAAGCCATCGGCCGGGTCGTGCCGGCGAAGAAGATTGCGGCGAAGTAAGGGGCGATGAGGAGCCGCGCTCGATCGTCATCACTTGCGAATGATGTAGACGATCACACTACCTGTGGGCGCTTTCGCACTTTTGTCCATTCCGGCGCGTCTCCCATGTTTCAAAGTTGGTTCGATGCGTCGGTCGATCACACCGAAGCGAGCAACGATTCGGTTGCCACAACGCTGCGTGGCAACGTCACTGAGCTGCTGGGCTACCGGATTGAGTTCAGCCCCGAGGAGACGCCAGCGGGCGAACAGGCCGGTACGCGGGGCGTCGGGCACACCAGGGTGCGAGAAGCCTAACCGCGTTCGAGCGTGCTGATCCCAGTCCGGGCGGGGTCATACATCACGGTCATGGTCGCGCCGACGTGGTATCCGTCGGGAAGGTCCATCATCGACTCGCGGCCTTCGTACTCCTGACCCTCGACCTCGTAGCGGTAGAGCACGACCCACGGGTGCTGGCCGTTGAGCCGAACGCCCACATTCTGCGCCATCGTGATGATGGTGCCGCGCGCTTGCAGCCCCTCCCTGAGGAGCCTCGCCCGCTGCCGGACGGCCGCGAAGCGGAGCGATACCAGTACGAACCCGACCGTCGCAATGGGGCCGCCGATCGCCAGGAAAATGATCCCGATAGGAAACGGCCAGAGGGCCGCCGTCAGGGCGGCACCCACCGCGGTGAAGACCCCCCCGAGGATTGACAGAATGAGACCGACAATCCCTGTAGCCGTGCTCAGGAACTCACGCATCGCGACCTCCGGCTCGTCGGGGCACCGCCCGAAAAGGTGTTACGCTCGCCATACCCTGTGCCGGCCCCCTGGCTCTCGGGAGCCTTGGACAACCCCTTCATGATACCGAATGGAGTGGCTCCCGACTCTGACCCCGGATACCGTTTCGACCTGGCTTGCTGCTGCGATCTGCTTGGCGGGGC